>CAMXBB010000185.1 GCA_947179265.1 uncultured Bacillota bacterium | reverse complement strand
TTACTTGGTATAGCATTGATGTTTGGAATAGGTATGACTCTAGATTTTATACCAACAATGATTTTATATATTAGAATGCTTAAGAAAGAAAACTTGAAAATAGATTTTAAACTAATATGATTTAAAAATCCTTATATTTCTGTTTGATTTTGATAAAAAATACGAGAAAATGATTGTTATAATATAAAGTGCTATAAAATGAAGAAGAGGCGTTCATTTAAAGTGAACACCTCTTTTTTATGTATAATTTAGTTATTGATTTTTTTACTCCTCACAATTAATCATATTACTTTTTATTTATTAAATCTATTCCAATTTGAACTAATCTTAATATTTCTGATTTTTTAGAATCTGGGATGAGTAGTAGTAATTTTTCTATTTCATAAATGATATCTTCCTTTGCGTCCATCTCTATATTTTTTTGAACTGTATAAAATTCATCTTTATTAGAAGCCATTATAATATCTTTTCCTAAAAGATAGTCTAGTGGAATCTTAAAAAAATCACCTAATTGACAAATTTGAGCAATAGAAGGTTCACTCCTTCCAGTTTCCCATGATGAGATTACATATTGCTTTACTTTCATTATATCGGCCAATTGACCTTGAGTTAAATTGGCTCTTTTTCTTAGTTTTGTTAATTGATCTTGAAAGTTCATTTTTCTACACCTCATGGTTTAATTTTAAATCATAATAATATTTTTTTCAACAAAAATATGTAAAAATGCATTTTATTGTTGAAATTGCAATAAATGCATAGTATAATGAATATGCAAATATTGCTAAAAGTATAATTTATGCAAAAAGTAATGATTGTAATTTTGAACTTAAGAAATATTATCATAATAAAAATTTAAAGTAAGTATATAGAAAACAATTCTATGAGTAGGTACAACTATGATAAAGATTATTAGAAATATGATTAAATGTAATCATTGTGGGGATGTTATTGAATCAAAATCCCGCCATGATTTTGTCTGGTGCAAATGCGAATGCTGTTTTGTTGATGGAGGACACGACTATTTAAGAAGAGGATTTACTAATTCTGATGATGATTTTGAAGAACTAAGTATATTTGAGCCTGAAGATGAATAGAAGAAACTACATATGGTTGCTGCTTTGAAAGCTTTGTCAAAGGAATTGACTAATTTATATAGACGTGGATTTTCGCATTCAAATTTACAGTTTATGAGGAAATTTTATTTCAATATAAAAAAAGCCAGACACTTTCTGACCAATTGAGTTTCATTATTCATTGCTATTAGGAGTTTCAGATTAAGAAATACTAGAATATAATGTTCGAAAATTATTGACTGCAATAAATCAAAAACATAATAGTTTTCAACCAAATGAATTTTGATATGCAATAAAAACTAGAATAAGGAATATACAATTGAGACAAATGATAAGACTAGATGAAATTATAAATGATGAATCAAAGACTTTAGAATTTAAAGAAATGATTCCATTAAATTCAATTAAATACTTAAAAAGTGTTTCTGCATTTGCTAATTCTACGGGTGGGAAGATTATTTTTGGTATAGAAGATGGAACACTTCAAGTCAAGGGACTAAGTGGAGATATTCACAAAATGATTGATGCTATTACAAATGCAATATCAGATTCTATTGTTCCACAAATTATACCGAATATTTATGTAGAAGAAATAGAAGAAAAAAAGATTATTGTATGTGAAATATTTCATGGTAGTTCCACACCATATTATGTCAAGTCACTAGGTAAAGAAAAATGAACCTTCATAAGATCAATTGGAACTACAAGACTTGCAGATGAGTTAATTCTTAAGGAACTTGAATTGACAGGAGTGAAATGGTCGTATGATGAATTGCCATACCAAGACAGAAAGCCACTTTCTATAGATGATATAAATCAAATGGCTTTAAAGCTCACAAGATATGCTAAAGAAAATGCCAGAGATGAGAATTCAAGAAAAAAGGTTAAAGATTTCTCAATTTCGAAAATGTCATCATGGAAATTAATTCTAGAACGAGAAGGGAAATATTATCCATCCAATGCATATATGATGTTTAAGGATGATAATCCATTTCAATTTATCAACATTCAATGTGCTAGATTTAAGGGAACTGACAGGGTATTATTTATAGATAAAAAAGAATATACCAGTCCAATTCATGAATAAATAGATGAAGCAATGAAATTTGTGATGAATCATCTTAACTTAGAAGTGAAAATCGTTCCTTATAAAATAGCTCATGAAGAGACATTTGAATTGCCAATAGAAGCAATTCGTGAAATATTAGTTAACGGAGTATGTCATCGTCTTTTAACTGATAAATCAAGAGTACAAGTGGCAATATATGATGATAGAGTTGAAATCACATCACCAGGGGCCTTATATAATGGCTTAACACTGAAGCAAATGTTAGAAGGTAAAACTTCTACACGTAATGCTTGTATAGTAAAAGTGTTTAATTATTTAGATGTAATTGAAAATTGGGGAACAGGAATTCCGCGTGCATTGAGATTATGTAAAGAATACAATGTCAATCCCCCTGAATTTATTGAGATGGGATCAGCTATTAGAGTTAATTTTTATAGACCTAGTTATTTATGGGCTCAAAATGACAAGGCAAATGAGCCTATAAATGAGCCTATAAATGAACCTATAAAAGTGTCAAAAACAGCTGAAATGCTGTTGGAATTGATTAGAAATGATGCAGTTATTACAAGAGAAGAGCTTGGAAAAATGACTGGAAAGTCTCTTGCTACAATTAAGAGAGCAATTTCAGAATTGAAAGAAAAAGGCTATTTAGATAGAGAGGGATCTAATAAAACTGGTGTTTGGATTATAAAAAAATAAGACTATATTTTTCAATAAGTTAATGCTTTTATATCTAGTAGGTATTTCCTTTTTCAATTATATACTAACATGAATATAAAAAGAAATAGGAGAAGATAAAGAAAATATCAAATCAAAGACATTGGGATATATAGTATTAGTAAGTATTTTTGCATGCTAATGGTTAGTAAGTATACCAGTATGAAAACCATTCTTAAAATATGTGATGAATGTTCAAGAAGTTGATACAGTGTTTAAAATTGTATTAATCGAAACAGGATTCTATTTAACTTTTCTTTATAATAGCTGTATCTTTGATAGTACATTTTATGGACTAGGAAAAAACAATTATATGCTAGTTCAATCTTTATGTATAGATGGATTTTATTATGGAGAAATGTTTATTTTATATTTCTCTAGAGTATTTGTTCCTTCTTTACTTGGTATAGCAT
>CAMXBB010000184.1 GCA_947179265.1 uncultured Bacillota bacterium | reverse complement strand
AGATAAATATATAACTGATTTGAAAAAAAATGCTTATACATATAATGAATATGGTTTAATGGACCCAGTTAGATACGTTCCATCTCATAATGAATATGAAATGCAAATAAGTACTATTAATTTTAAGACAACAGTTGATGAGGAAAAATTGGTAGATAAGTTTTTGGAATCATTTTTACCTGAATTTGAAAATAAGAGTGATTATGAAAAAGTATTGGGTGTGTATTCTTATCTAAGTAAAACGTCTTCCTATGCAACAGAAGACGGAGCTACTACTGCTCTTAAAGGGAGACATAGTCCTTATGATGTCTTATTAACACATAAACATGTATGTATTGGCGCTTCAACTACTTTTCAATTCCTAATGGAAAAATTTGGCATTGAATCATATATTATTGATCATGTTGCGGTGGCAAGCGAAACTGTATATCATGTTACTCACGTATACAATGTTGTAAAATTAGAAGATAGATGGTTTATAGTAGATGTAACTTCTCAAAATGTAGAAAGCTCAATGCTAGTCAGTAACAAAGGTGGAAAATATGATATAAAAGATTTTAAATATTTAGGAATTAAAATCTCTGATAAATCATATAGTGAATTGCACCCAGATGCTATTAAATCATTTGATATTGATTATGATAAGTATGTTAAGCTTGCTGATAAAATAGTAAGTGATGCAGAAGGCAAAAATGACAAAAAAGAGTTAAAAGACGAACCAGAAGAAAAAGAGAAAGTAGAACCAAGTTTTAGTAAAGAATTCCTTTGTATAATAAGTATTATATCAGCGATTTGTGTAGTAATAGTTTATTTTGCGAAGAAAGCGTAGGAAATAAAATGTTTGGCAATAGAAGAGATGCTAGGAAGGTAAAAAATGTTCATGGTACTACAAACATACTGATCGATTTTAAACCTAATAGATCACTGGGCGAAGTATACATGAATGATTTGATTGATGTTACAGAATTTGTTAAATATATAGACCAATTAAAGAAGAGAAATAGTGATATAACATATTTTCATGGAATGGCATATATTATGGCAAAAGTCTTATATAGTAAGCCATATATGAATAGATTTGTCGCTAATCGAACTTTATATGAACATAATGATGTAAGTTTATCCTTTGTTGCTAAGGCTGAATTTGAAGATGAATCTGTTGAATATCTAACAGTTCTTAAAATAGGGTACAATGATACATTGGAGAGTATATCTAGTACCATTAAAGAGAAAGTTAATCGAATTAGAAGTCACAAGAATGATGGTGGAGCTAACAATGCTGTAGAAGTTGTTGGACATCTTCCAAAATGCTTAAGAGTTATTGTGACAGGTGCTATTAAATGGATGGATAAACATGGATGCTTGCCTAAAACAATTACTGATGGAAATATCTATTATTCATCTGCAATAATATCTAATATAGGAACTTTTAAAGTTGGAGGGATATATCATAATCTAGCAGACTTTGGGACAGCTTCCTCATTAATAACTTTTGGAGAAATAAAAGAGATAAATGGTCGTAAATATATGGAACTAGGAGCAACGATTGATGAGAGAATAGCTGATGGTTTCTATTTTTGCAAAGCATTAAAGCTAATAGAATATCTATTTGCAAATCCTAAAGAATTAAATAAAGTAGCTGGTGAAAAAGTTATTATGAAATAATAAAAGTAGCATAAATATATGCTACTTATTTTTTGCAAAAAAAAAATGGCGGAGTAGGAGAGATTTGAACTCTCGCGCCAGTTACCCGACCTACACCCTTAGCAGGGGCGCCTCTTCAGCCTCTTGAGTACTACTCCAAGCCCGATATATAAATTATACTTTATCAGCTAATTTATGTCAATAAGAAAAGCCTAGAGATTATCGATTTCTAGACTTTTTACATCTTTAAATAATTGTTTTACAATTTCCTCACGTATCTCATCAGTAATAGTTGATCCACTAGCTTTTTGATGCCCACCACCACCATAGATAGCAGCAAATGTTTCAACGTGGACATCATCTTTTACTGTACGGTAACTTATTCTACTAGAAGCATCGATTAAAGCAATTAAATCGAGTTCGGGATGCTTTGCTGAAAGATAATTTCCTAATTCGCTTTTATGGGTTTCTGCAAATACAATTCCACATCGATAGCCATTGATTAAATAACTTTTCATTTTTAATTCTCTAGTTTGAAGATATCTTTCGATTTCTAATCTCTTAAGTCTAATGAATCTTTTTTCAAAAGAGGTTAATTCAAAGCTTTGCTTTTTACCTTTTAATCTTTTAGATACTGATTTTATAAATTCTGTTCTTCCTAAAAGATTTCTTATAGCTTCAATACCTTTTGGCATATCACTAGTAAAAACAAATGTATCTAGTTCCCTGACTTGTTTAACGTAATCTTTTATAATAGGAGTATCGATACTTGGATAAAGCTCTTTTAAATAATTGAAGAATAATTCAGTTCCACAAGTTAATATACCGTTTTCTTCAACTTTAACGGAAACAAAAGGGTATTTATTAGCAAAAAGGTGAGTCGCATGGTGATCAAATACTTGAATATTGATTTTTTTCTCTATTAGTCTTTCGTATATTTCTTCAGTTAATGAAAGGTCTGTTACATATACTTTATCATACCCATCAAAGTTGTTAGCAAATAATTCATTAAAAGTATCGGTGATTTCGCTAATCTCTATTGATTTGTAATCAAATTTTTCTTTGGTAAGACCAAGAAGAATAATAGGGGATATTCCGTCTAAATCGGTATGGGTAATAAGTAATGTCTTCATTAGTTGTTGACCTCCATTTTGATTTGTTCAATAAACTCTAACATCATTTTAGTATAATCGATATTATCGGCACTTTCTTTATCAGTCCTATTAATCATTGATTTTATCTTTATTACTTTAGCTCCAACTTTTTCTAAAGACTTAGTATTTTCATTTAATTCATCTGTATCTAATACAAAAATATAACTTATTGTTTTACTACTTATAAGATTTTTAGCATCTTGATAATCATTTGAGGTATATTTATCATTTTCTTCTACATTGATTACCTTAAAACCATATTTTTCTAAGAATAGGAAGATGTCATTTCCAACAACTAGGGTTTTATTATTAGCTTTTTCAGCAATCAATTTTAATTCAGCATCATATCTAGAAATTGTAAGTTTTAAATCACTATATTTTTCTTCGATTTCATCTTTTAATACTGAAGAATTGGTATATTCTAATAATTCATTTTTTATATTTTGTGCTAACATAAGATAATTAGAAGGACATAACCACAATTCTTCTGGATCATATTGATA
>CAMXBB010000183.1 GCA_947179265.1 uncultured Bacillota bacterium | reverse complement strand
AATTACATCAATTATTTGATGTAATTTTTATTTTAAGCGATCCTCTAATTTTCTAACTTCACTTTCTAAAAAGGAATCTTGTTCTTCTTTTCTTATGTCTGTAATTCTAAAGTTTATTGGGCTTCCAATTGCAATTTTTAAAGTTGAGAAGGGAATATAAGAACCATTAATTCCAAATGGAACTATCAATGTATTAGCTTTACTAGCAATCTTTGTAATACCTGGCTTAAATGGTACCTTTGTCTTTCGATTATGAGTTTTTCCTTCGGGGAATATTACCACTTTTTCATTACTTCTTAAAAGACTTAGAGTTGTTTTTATAGCTTTTATGTCTATCGAATTTGGATCTATTGGGAATGTACCTAATCTTGTGAAAAAGTCTTCCCATATTTTATAACGATATAATTTCTTATCAACCATAAATCTTAAATTTTCATCTACTAGTGACATTAAAAGCCACGAATCTAAAATATGTAAATGATTACCTACAAGTAGATAATTAGAATCAAGTGGAATGTTTTCTAAACCTTCACTTTCAATATTATAAAAAGTTTTCATAAACCATCTAGTAAATCTAACAAATTTAGCATAAAATTCTTTATCGTAATTTTCTTCCATATAATAATCCCCCTTTCTTTGAGAGGTTATTATAACATATTTTCAAATTATATGTCATTTTTCTTTTAATTTTCATCAATGTGCTTTATAATTTTCATAGGAGGTAAGGTTATGAAAGAGGAAGTAGAAAGTGAAAAGAGTATAGAGAGTATCTTTTATAAATATAAAAAAGATATAATCATGTTTTTTAGTGGTGTTATTGTAACAGGGGTAATATGTGGTATTATTTGGCCAAATAGAATAGCTAAATTATCTGATGGATCAGAGGTTGTAGCGAGTGTCAATGGTACAAGTATATCTGCTGATGTTTTATATAAAGAGTTAACTAATAGAGGTGGACTAACTACAGTTTTAGAGATGGTCGATGAGGAGATTCTTTTAAATAAATATAATTTGGATGAAGAAGCCGCTGCATATGCCAAAGAACAATCAGCTAGTATCTATGAACAATATGAATCATTATATGGATATACCAAAGACGAATTTTTAACCAATAATGGTTTCAAATCAGAAGATGAATTTATGCATTATTTAGAGGTCGAGTACTATAAAAGTAAATATTTTGATGATTATTTAAGCTCTAAAATAACGGATGAAGAAGTAAAGAAATATTATGATGATGTAGTAAAAGAGGAAAGAAGAGCTTATGTCTTCTATACAACAGAGACTGGAAAAGATTTAGCTAATGTTAAAAAAGCCTTAGAAAAAGGAACCGATATTGAAAAGTTATCTAAAAAGTATAGTAATCTATCTTATAGAGATTTAGGAAATGTTAACTTTAGCAGTTACGATATGTATACTAATAAATTTTTAACAGAGTTAAATAAATTAGGTAAAGGTGAAGTTTCAAAAGTATTTGAAGATGATAATTTTGGAAATGTAATCATTTATGTAACTGAGGTAAAAGAAAAAGAGTCATATGATGATTTAAAAGAACAAATCAGAACTAATTTATCTAAAGAATTAAGCCAAAAGGATCAAAATTTATACTACAGAGCATTTCAAGAATTAAGAAAAGAGTATAATTTTAAGATTGAAGATAGTAATATTTTAAAAGAATATGATAAATTTGTTGATCAAACTAAAGAAAAGTAAAAGTTGATGTTAAATGCATTAACTTTTTTTATTAACGTAATTTAGAGATGTTATAATTAGATTATAGAGAGGAAATTATTTATGAAGATAAAAGATATTAAAGCAAGAGAAATATTAGATTCCCGCGGAAATCCAACTGTAGAAGTCGATTGTATTTTAGAAAATGGCATCATTGGAAGAGCAAGTGTTCCGAGTGGAGCATCTACTGGAGAAAGAGAAGCCCTTGAGTTACGAGATGGTGGTTCAAGAATGATGGGGAAAGGTGTCTTAAAGGCTGTTGAAAATGTTAATGGACCATTAAGAGATTTAGTTATCGGAATGGATGCTAGTGAGCAATCAGCTTTAGACTATGCTATGATTGATTTAGATGGAACAGAAACAAAGTCTAAGTTTGGTGCTAATGCTATATTAGGTGTATCTATGGCTGCTTTAAAAGCTAGTGCTATAAACGAAGGTAAAGAGCTATATGAGTATATTGGTAATGGAACTGAACTTCCAAAACCAATGATGAATATCTTAAATGGTGGAGCACATGCTGATAATAAACTTGATTTTCAAGAATTCATGATCATTCCTAATAGAGATACTATAAAAGAAAGAATTAGAGTTGGTGCTGAAGTATTCCATAATTTAAAGAAAGTTTTAAATGAAAAAGGATTAGCTACTGGAGTTGGAGATGAAGGTGGTTTTGCTCCAGATTTAGAAAGCAATGAAGAAGGTTTTGAACTTATCGTTGAAGCTATAAAAAGAGCTGGATATGTTCCAGGTGAAGATGTTTCTTTGGCAATAGATGTAGCAGCAAGTGAATTCTATGATAAAGAATTAGGTAAATATAAATTTCGTTGGTCAACTGGTGAAGAATTTACGACAGATGAATTAATTAAATTCTATGAAGATTTAGTATCTAAATATCCGATTGTATCAATTGAAGATCCAGTTGATGAAAACGATTGGGAAGGCTTCGCTAAAATGACTAAAGTTTTAGGTGACAAGATTCAAATTGTTGGAGATGATTTATTTGTAACTAATAAGAAATGTCTTCAAAAAGGTATTGATACGCATGCTGGAAATGCAATACTTTTAAAGGTTAATCAAATCGGAACTATTACTGAGACTTTAGAAACTATAGATCTTGCAAGATCTAATGGTTATAAAACAATCATATCTCATAGAAGTGGTGAAACTGAAGATACTACAATAGCTGATTTAGCTGTTGGTTTGAATCTAGGACAAATTAAAACGGGTTCTATGTCTAGAACAGATCGTGTTTGTAAATATAATCAATTAATTCGTATTGAAGAAAGATTAGGAAAATAAAAAAAGCTTACCATTGGTAAGTTTTTTTGCTTTAAAAATATATTTTATTTAAATCTTCTTTGACTTCTTTGGATAAAGTAAATTTTTTATCAGGTAAAGATGTAGGTACAACTGCATCTATTCCACATCTTGGACACATGGCAGTTCTTCCTTCTCTATCATTTAACCAAGAATCAATTTCACTAAATGAAAAATCGCTAGAACAATGAAGACAAGTACATGCTTCTTGACGCTTTAATACTTCTTCATTAGCAGTAACATAAGAATATATC
>CAMXBB010000182.1 GCA_947179265.1 uncultured Bacillota bacterium | reverse complement strand
TAGACAGATTCTATTTAGCATTGCAATGTACTTTATATTAAGAAAAGAAAAGAAGAATAAGATATTGGGATTGATTCCCATTGTAAACGTATATGAATATTTTAAGATATGTGAAATGCCATTTATTCTTTTCTTTGTTCCAGTATGTAATATAGTTATGTTAATTTTGTCTCCAATAAAATTTGCTAAAATGTATAGATGCAATAAATTAGAAACATTTTTAGGATTTCTTTTTCCGACATTATTTCTAAATTATGTTGCTTTCTCAGATATGATGAATAAGAGAATAATATTAGAAAATAGATATTTGCCTAATCAAGCAAGTATTGATGCTTTAGATAAAAAATTAATTGACTTGTCAAATGGAATTGTTGAAAAAAAAGAGAAAGAATATATCTTCTTTAGAAAGAAAGTTACACAAAAGAAGACAATGAAAGGCTTAAGTACTGAAGAATTTATCGATGACATTGAAAATAAATCTATAGAATCTAACAAGATAGAAGATCCATCAAGATTTGAGGAGATTGTTGAACAAGTAAGCATTCTTGAAGAACCTAAAAATTTGGAGAAAAAGGTAGATCAATCTTTAGAAACGATGGATGAAATTAATATTGATGCAACCATAAAAAGCTTAGAGAACATTGATGAATTAGAGGCTCAAGCTATTGTAAAAGAAAAACTTGATGATGGTGTAGATAAAAATGAATACAAAAATTATGAAGGAGCAAAGGTGTCTGATGAAACTATAGCCTTTGGAGGAGCAAAAAGAAGTGAAGAGCGTACTACGTCAGTTCAAGCTAAAAATGATAATCTTAGATGTTCAAGATGTGGTAGTAGTTTAGTTGGTGCGAGTGGTTTTTGCCCTGGATGTGGAATAAAGATTTAGCATATTAAATGATAACGATGAAGGTGTTTATATGAGTGTATCTGGTAATAAATGGCTTATGGAAAGCTGTCCATCTGCTAATAATTTTGAGGTTGATAGAACAAAAGTCGAATATTATATTCAATATTATCAAACTAAAAAGTTGGTTTCTGATTTAAATCAAGATTGGATTAATGTTCTTAATAATCTTAATGCTTTAAAAACTAGTATTGAGGATATAAATAAATCGATAGATTCAGAAGATTATAAGGCTCAAACGATAGATGTTATAAATGCAATTGTTGCTTCTGAAAAAGCATTAGATTCAAATTTTAAACAGCTATTTAGTTCGGTAGTAAAACGTATGGAAGAGTCTGCAGAATCAGATGAATGGTTTGCCGAAACTGCAGCTTTATATGCTAGTTATATATTAAATGGAATATTAGGTGGAAAAATGATTGGACAAGCTAATGCCACATCTACATCATCTCCATCAAGCATGAACACAATTGAAAATGCTCCAGCTGAAGGTTTATCTACAAATAACATCCAATATAATTCCAATTCACAAAATAATTCATCAACTTCTGGTGGAGGATCTGGAAATAACTATAGCTCTTCTTCAGGAAATAGTGGTGGTTCAGCTGATAACTATCCATCTTCATCACAATCAAGTAGTGTAGCTCAGTCTGATTTTGTAATTAATCACTCACAGGAGATTTCTCCTCAAGCTGTGGCCGGAGAAGGTCGTGTTATTGATATTCCTAATTCTGTTAGACAAACAGGCTTATGTCCAAACTATACAAATTATGATCGCTTTTATGGGAAATGGAATAAAGGCACAATGCAAAGAGAATTATCTGAGCAATGGGGTGCTGCAGGAAAGCCTAGTTCAAATGGTATTGCAACATTAAATGGTAGATATCTTGTAGCAGTTTCTACTAAGTTTGGAAAAGTAGGAGACAATATTGATATCGTGTTGAATGATGGCCAAGTTATTAATGCTACTATAGCTGATAGTAAAGGAAAAGATGCCACTAGTGAATGGGGGCATGTACTTACTAAAAAAGGCGCCGTCGATATCATTGAATGGGAAGCAACTGTTCCTCAAAGTGAAATAAACTTGGGTTCATGGCGAAATGTTGGTGTTGATAAAATAATTAATTTGACTAATTAAAAATATCGGTTATAGCGATATTTTTTTTCGTAAAATTATCATTTAGATTTTACATAATAGGTAACTAAGCAACCAAAAAGACAAAATAAGTATGATATTATAATAATAAGGGTGATAATAATGGATACATATTCTAATAAATGGTTAAATCAACAATGTCCAAATGTTAATAACTTTGAAGTTGATAATAGTAAAAGTGAATACTATATTCAGTATTATCAAACAAAAACTTTAGTGTCAGCATTAAATAGTGATTGGAAAAAAGTAAAAGACAATGTAGATACTTTAAAGAGAAGTATAGAAGAATTGAAGCAATCAATAGATTCAGAACAATATAAGTTGCAAACTATAAGTGTTATCGAAGCTATGGATGCCTCAATGGCAACTTTGAATGAAAATTATACTAAGCTATTTAATTCGGTAGTTAAAAGAATGGAAGAGTCAGCAGAATCAGATGAATGGTTTGCTGAGACTGCTGCAATATATGCAGCCTACATTGCTAATGGTATACTCGGACGTGATCCTCAAAATGGGTCAAATCCTAATATCACACCAACTGTTTCACAACCGACTGTAACTCCTCAATATGAATCAAGCCCTTATACTCAAATGAATTCGCCTTCACCTAGTAGTGGAGGCAGTTATGGCGGTTCTAATGGCGGTGGATGTAATTCGAGTGGAGCAACTGGTGGAAGTAGTTCAAGTCAACCTATTTTACCTGTTGAAGATAATTACCAAAGTCAGGTTATTCCGAATCGGTCAGGTAATAATGGGGCAGGATCTAGTCAACCAAATGAAGAGTTAGTTGCTACCAATATTCAATATTCTCCAAATGTTGGTGATGGTTCGATTGATGTAAGCAAATATCACAACAAACCTGAGAGTGGCTTTATTGTAACAACCGATAATCCAAAGTATAACTTATCTGATAGTGATATCGAATTGATTACTGCGATAGTATCTGCAGAATCAGATAAGAGCTATGACGATGCTTTAGCAGTTGCATCAACAATATTTAATCGATGTGAAGCCCCTAAATGGGCTTCATGTGGTGGGAACAATCCTGTTAAACAAGCTACAGCACCTAATCAATTTGTGGTATATCAACATGGATCATATAAAAAATATATGGGAAATGGTGCTCCAGACACTTGTAGGCAAGCAGTATTAGATGTAATAAATGGAGCAAGAAATCATGATTATTTAAGTTTTAGATCAAATGGTACAAAAGGATATAGTTCCAATATGATTACATCATCGGGTAATAG
>CAMXBB010000181.1 GCA_947179265.1 uncultured Bacillota bacterium | reverse complement strand
AAATATATCTTAACTTGTATATAATTCACTTTATTTGATAATTCATTCAAAATTTTAAGACCTTTCATCCTAAAATATGATAGTATATATTTATTATTAATCAATTATTATACTTTTTTAGTAAAACAATCATTAGAAAGGGAGAATTAGAGTTGGAAGCAATAAAGTTTAGAGAGTTAGTAGAATTATTTTTAACAGAGTCTATTCAAGACATTAAATCGGAGAGAGAAACTCCCAACATTAACTTTAAGTTTGATGAAGATGGTTTTACCCTTTTTTACGATATTTTCGAAAATCCATTTGTTAAAGAAGGTCATTGGACGCCCAACGCCAGCCAAAAGGATATAGATTTTGTTCGTTATAATAATGATGATGATGTTCCAACCATTTACATAAGTGACAGTATCATATTTTTTGAATATTTAGAGAATATAATAAATTCGATGATTGAATTAAATGCTGAATATAAAATAAAGTCATCGGCAAGAAGTATGGCATTAAATATTTTAAGACGTATTTGGTTAAGGCTGGGAATCGAAGACATTTCTAATATTGAATCATTTTTAGATAAGCAATTACAATTTACGAAAAACAGATTGCTTGATACCTATAAAGAAGAACTGGTAGGATCACTCCATGGATATGAAGTGTTTATGAGAACGTATGTTAATCCTACATGGGCTGAAACCACCAGATGTATGGTATTCACTATAAAAGGAAATGATAGTACTTATGAACTTCCTAATGTGTTATACGATATAGATGACAATGGTATCTGCTATATTTATGCAGTACAAAGTTCTAAAGAAGAAAAGAATAAAAAAATAGAAAGAGAATTATATAAAATAAATAAAAATATTGAAAGTCCTAATGTTCATCCAAGTAAAGTATATTCTATGCTATTCTTTATTAATGAACTTAAGAAAAAAGGGATAACCAAAGTGCGAATTCCTAGCATGCAAATACTCTCATATCGTTACCATGAATTACTTGGAGCAAAAGCTAAAAAAGATTTAGAAAAAGCTCAAATTCAATTTGAAAGATATCCTGATGAAACTGTCGTACAAAGAAAGTATAAATCTGCTAAAGAATGGTATGAAGCAACATACGAAAAGCAAGATAAAATCAGTTACTTAAAAACTGTAGAACTTATCAATTTAGCATATAGAATGCTTGCCCATGATACCAGTATAGAAATTATCAATGAAATAAATGTTCAAGGTGATTATTTAGGGATGAAAATCAAGTAATTTTGTATTATGAAAATGGAATCAAAAACATATTCAGTTAAATATTACTATCCTTTTAAAAGTAAAAAAAGATGATTCAAATCTTAATACTTGAGATCATCTTTTTATTTTTACTAAATATTTGTCATTTAAATAAACATTTAATAGCTTGATATTACTTAGTCATTAAATTATTATTACTTAAGGCACGTTCTTGTACTTGGCTCATAACATTTGACTTACTATTAAATAAAGTTAAATCCATTGGATGTACACTTAATGTTGTTCCATCTGTTAATGTTAATTCTATGTTTGTTTCAGACCACCTTTGATAACTTAATATTTCTAGCACATTTACACTACCAGCAGTTTGAACAAAAGCTCTATCATACCCTTCTTCATCTACAGGATCATCTAAACTAGAAATATATACAGCTGAAACAGATTCTTCAATACCTTGCATAATTTCTGATTGACTATTATACATTTGCAAATCTGAAGGATGCACGCATAATGATGTTCCGTCTGTTAAATCTAATTCTGTGCTTGCTTTTGAACTTCTACTATATCCTTCAATATCAACTACATAATAATTATTATCAATTGATAACAAAGCTCTATTTAGATCAGTACTTGATTCTAGGTCAACTTCAATCCTACATCCAGTAAGTGCTGTAGCAACTAAAGACCCAAGTAACACACAAGATGTTATTTTAGATGCCACCCTTGAATTAATTCTAAAATTCGTAATTTTCATAATCATTTTCCCCCTTAGAAATTATGGACTATCTTATCATACATTACATAAAAAGGCAAATCTTCTTAGCTTAAAATTTCGTGAATAATACAATAGAAAAACATATTTCATTAAAGATTACATGAAAGTATAAAAAAATACTCACATTATGTGAGTTTTATATTGTTAAAATCATTATTGCTTTCATAGATTGATTGTAATCTTTTAAATTCATCAGTTTTTTCTAATTCGCTTACAGACATTGCTAGATTATCATAATAAATCTTATCATGATTATGAACGAATAATTTATCTCCCAATGATTGATGAACCAATAGTGATTTTAACTTAGGATGATTGTCTAAAACGAAATACATTTGAGGTGGCATAAAATTAGGAATATCTTTTCTAATATCATCTAGACTAATTGGTTTATCAAATAGTGCTAAAGATTTAATAGGAATTGCATTTATATCCTTACTTAGAATATACTTATCAACCCTTTTCAATGTTTCAGAATAATCTAAATAATTATCTCTTGTTAAATCTAAACGAATAGTTTTACCCAATTCCATAACACCTATAACTTGTCTTGATTTACCACTCAAGTATAAATAGGCCTTTGTTTCTTCATCACAAAATCTTTTTCGATATTCATATTTTTTGATTCCATATAATAATGGTTTAAAGTACTCAGGTCTAAAACTTAAAAATATTTCTTTCATTAAGATAACTTCTTTCTATTTTGAACTACTTCTAAAACGATAGTTTCAATATTTGAATTATTAATCTCTTCTTCTATTTTTTGTTGCATATTTTTTGCATTTAGAAAATCAACATTTCTTGATTTGGTTCTTTCCAATAATAATTCATCATCTATATGTAAATAGACAATTAAATCTGCATCTAATAACACTGTTCCAAACATTGGTACCCCAGGTTTAATAGATAATCTAGTCCTTACTAATTCATCCATCTTTCGTCCAATATCTTCTGTCCAAGGTGTTCTGCAAACATATTCTGTTTCTTCTTCATTTAATAATGGGAATATCTCTTCATCCATATCTAATCCTATTTTGGATTCTTTTATTAAAGTCGTTTTACCAGTACAAGTAGTTCCAAGTACACAGATTCTTTTTTCTTTATTTTCATTAAATATTCTTGTTAAGTTTTCAACATTGGCATCAATCATACTTTACCTCTCTGATTTATCGTTTACTTATCATCTATTTCACTTTCATATAATTTTTTATAGATACTATTATTTTTTAACAATTCATTATGAGTACCTTCTGCAGATATCTTACCATTTTCTATTAATAGAATTCTATCCGAATTTTTAATTGTTGATAATCTATGAGCTATTATAAGT
>CAMXBB010000180.1 GCA_947179265.1 uncultured Bacillota bacterium | reverse complement strand
ACAACATATAAAGGAATATTTTTTATAATTTCTTCACTCTTTATTGTTAAAGTTGTCTTACCAACAGCTTTTCCGATAATATTACCTTCACTATCAATTTCAGCAATATTTTGATCTGATATTGTCTTTTCAATTTCAGATACATTATATCCTTTAGGAATAGTTTCATATTTCAATTCTAATGAATCACCATTTTTAACATAATAAATGTCTTGATCTAATTCGATATCCATTAATTTATTAGTATTAATATTAACTTCGATAGAAGTCTTTTCAGAATAATAGCTTGCTGTTAGAGTAAATTTACCAAGTGTATCTAAAATCTCAATTGCTCTTTTATTGTCTTTAGTAGTCATCTTTGCTAATTTTTCATCACTAATAGTAAATTCAACATATTGAAGATCAATCTTTTTAAAGTTTAATATATCTTCCAATAAATATATCTCTTTAGGCTTTGCATCTAACACATCTCGATTAAATTTTAGTTCACATCCATTACATAGATTTATAGTAGTTGTTGTTTTAGCAGTGGTAGTTGTTTTCTTGATATCTACTACTTCAGTAACTGTACCATAGATATTTTTTACCATAAATAATAGTAAGACTGCTACAATAGCATCTACCAATATAATAATATTTATTACCTTTAAAGTACCATTTTCGTTCTTGAATAACTTTTTCATAAAAATCACTCGCTAATCATAACTATTATATCATTATATAAAAAGAAGAAGTAATATTTATTACTTCTTCGTGTCAATCAAGCGTTTTATAAATTTATTAGCAGTACTAGACAATTCTACCTCTTTAAATTCTTCCATAAATGCTTTTTCGAACCCTACACATCTATCAGGTTCAGAGTTAACTAATTCTCCTGAAATTATAGTTCCAGTATAACCAAGGATAATCCAATTGATAAATTTTCCTGTATGTCTATCAACTTTACCATCCAATTGAGCTCCTATAAAATCATCAATTCTTATTTCAGCAGAATCACCTGCTTCTTCCATTAATTCACGTTTAAGAGCATCTCTAAATGAGGCATCACTTGCATTTACACTACCACCTATTGCAAGTAATTTACCAATTTCATCTCTTGCTCCTGGTCCTCTTCTATGTAATATTAATTTACCTTGAGCATCAAAGATAAAGCATACAACTGCTACCTTTACCTCATCAATTTCTTCATCTACTTCGCTTAACTTATCAACTAGCTCATTCATATTATTTACTTCTTCAACAAATAACATATAATCACATCCCTATGATGTGATTATATCAAATAAAATAAATATTTAAAAGAATTTATCAACATTATTTGGAACTTTATCATTAAGTATTAGTTCAATAATTTTATTTTCCTTTTCCTCTGATACGTCAACACCAGTAAGTCTCGATAATTCTCCAATTATCCCACTTAGAGTATTTTTATCTTTCATATTACCTTCGTTTAATTTACTAGCAATATTTATTATATCATCACGACTTACATTCGTTTTTTTCTCAACCTTATTAAATAAGTCATCATTTATTTCCATAATACACCTCATTATAATATATGAAAAAAGACACTTTTCAGTGTCTTATAAAATTAATATTTAACTTTTACTCAACTACATAAGGATGTTCTGCTGAACCATCTCCACTTGTTGCTACTATTTCTTTTTTTAATACGATTGATGGACGAACGCCTCTAGAGAAATTCGGACCACCAATGACAGATCCGCCATTTGAAGATATCGAAATCACACGAGCACCAAAACCGTTAATAGCTAAATCAGATGGTGACAAAGACCAGTAATCTTGCCCTGTAATTAAATAACTATAATTATGCCCTGCAGCTGTAATTTCATCTGCTGTTATTAATCCCACTGGATATGTTAATGCTCCATTTCCTACTATTGTATCACTAACAGTAAAACGATCTCGTTGAATTGGACACGCATCTTCATCTTTTATTCCTAGTTTATACGTTACCCATGTTCTTGTATATCCACCTAAATATGTTACACTATCATTCAGTGTTAAATCTGAATCAGCAATATATCCTCCACTCGTTATACTTCGGTCATTACACCATACTGCATCTTCTAATTTACTTTCTTGACCAACAAGATTATTTGAAAACCATGTATCTATTGTTGCCTTTATTGCTGAATCATTTTTATTCTCGAATGATTCGTTTATTATATTTTCTATTTTTTTCCCATTTGTTATTTCTATTGCATACGCCTTCCCATTATGAAGTGAATACACATAATAGACTGTACTACATGTTTCATTTGTTATTTTCTTACATGTATAATGTTTTGTTTTTATATTTGCTACTATATCTGATGTTGAAGCATTTATTAGCGTATATGTTCCATCGCTATATATCACATCACTTCCATATACATACATTTCTGTATCATCCCATAATGTATACTCATATCTTGTTCCATACATATATCCTATATCTGCTGCTATCCCCCAATTTATATTAAATGCTGACTTTGTACTTAATTGTGAAGCTTCTCCTGCATTATTACATTGATTATTATTTGGTATTCCATCATATATTAGCTTTGTTCCACCTTGTTCGGTTGTTCTTACTATCTTCCAGCAAAAACCTCCAAACAACACATGATTATTATCTACTTCCCCTCGATAATAATATATTGGATATTTATTATCTTCCGTTCCAGCTCTTAAGTATACACCTTTTCCATTGGTATCTGATGGCTGCGCGCCAAAATTAATTCCTGTTACTCTACTTACATATTTACTCTTCTTGTTGTCTAAATAAGCTAACATATCTTGACCTAGAATATTTACATCAATCGCATCTTTATCTCTTTCAACTCCTATTCCATTATCTTGGGTATATGTCATATTTAAAGTAAAGTCAAGAGATGTTTCTTCTGATGGTAAATCATCTAATGTTATATCATATAAGAAATCTACTCTAACTTTTATTCTTTCCTTTTCTCCCGATTTTAATAAATCATTTATTCTAATCTTACCACCATTATTATATTTATAAGTTACTTTTAGATATTTTTTAGTATTTTCACCTAATCCTAGTAATTCGATACTTGAAAGATACGCATCTAGTGTTCCATTATTGGAGATATCTGTTTCAAATTCATAGAACTCTCCAGGTGTTGTTAAATGAAGACTGAAGTTGATTTGCGTATTATCTGATGCACTGATGCTAGCTGGAATTACTGCTTCCATACTACCTTCTTTTACTTCTACATTTTCAAAATGCACATCAAAGGAAATATTTCCAATTATTGCATGACCCGTAATGCCTAATGTTGCACTTATTGCTGCAAAACCTAAACCAATAAACATTATTGCAAATAATATT
>CAMXBB010000179.1 GCA_947179265.1 uncultured Bacillota bacterium | reverse complement strand
CTTATTATTCTTTATTAACATAATCTTTTGATTAACTATTACTTTGTTATCACTAGAGAGAAGGCATCCTGGTCTTTTGATATTATATTCGATTACATCATTATCACGATAAAATTGAAGACATACTTCATTTTCAGATGCAATAGTATCGAGTGACTCTAAAATATTATCTTCATTTTGTTTTAAGCTATTAGCAAGTTGCTCAATATTATTCATTTGATATTTTTCATAATACAATTGTAAAAATTGGATTTGTAATATCCACAAAGAAAGAATTATGATAGTTGAAAATAGAGTGAAATATAATAATGTTTTTAACGTTAGATTATTTTTCTTCATAATCAAATTTATAACCTACTCTTCTTATAGTTTTTATCGAATCTTTATATATTCCTAACTTATTTCTTAAGAGTTTTATATGAGCATCAATTGTTCGATCATCTGCTTCATATTCATATCCCCATATACTTTCGATTATACGCTCCCTCGATAAAGCTATTCCTGGATTGGTAAGAAAAAGTTTTAATAATTCAAATTGAGTATGTGTCATCTCTACAATATTATTATCAATTTTTACTGTATAAGAAAGAGTATCTAGTACTATATTTCCCACTGACAATATATCTTCATCCTTATTTCTTTTGGTAACCGCTTTAATTCTTGCTATCAATTCTTTTGGAGAAAAAGGTTTAGTTATATAATCATCAATACCAATATCAAATCCTTGCAACTTATCGTACTCTTCAGTTCTTGCAGATAACATAATTACTGGTATATCCTTAATCTTTTTTATCTCTCTAACTGCTTGATAGCCGTCCATATGAGGCATCATAATATCCATAATAATAACGTCATATTTATTATTACTTACACATTCAATAGCTTCTTCGCCATTACTTGCTTCATCAACTTCATATCCTTCATTTAATGAATAATCTTTAATAACTTCACGTATTAATTCTTCATCATCTACAACTAATATACGCATAAAATCCACCTCAAATTTATATTATCAACTAAATATGAAAAAAATGCGAAAAAAAGGAGAAGCTATTCTCCTAAATCAACATTATGATAAACATTAGTAACATCATCAATATTATCTAGTAATCCAAGTAATCTTTCGAATACTTCTTTATCTTCGCCTTCTAAAGTAACTTTTTCTTTAGCATACCATCCGATTTCATCTAAAGTATATGAAATATTTGGTATCATACTTTCAAGTTCATCTTTGATTCTAGATGCATCTGATGGTTTAGCGGTAATAATTACTTCTCCATCTTCGCTTTCTAAATCAATAATCTCAATTCCTTTGTCTAAAAGATTCATCATTATGTCATCGCCATTATCAGAATTTACTCCAATCAAAGCCAAATATTCATAATTATATGAAACCGAATTAGTTACTCCTAAACTCTTATGACATTTATTAAAGGCTTCTCTAACAAAAGATACAGTACGATTTACGTTATCTGTTAAACATTTAACGATTAAAGTTGATGCTCCTGGACCAAATCCCTCATAACTTAATTCTTGATAATCATCACCATTTGCACCTTTAGCTTTATCGATTGCACGATTAATTATATCACTTGGAACTTGTTGATGTTTTGCCTTTTCAACAACTCTTCTCAAATGAACATTTGTTTCCAACTCCGGATTACCCTTAGCAGCTAGATATATTTCTTTAGCAAATGTCGAATATAGCTTTGCTTTTGCGGCTCCTGTTTTAGCAATACTTGCTTTTCTTACTTCATAAGCTCTTCCCATGAGACTCACTTCTTTCTTAATTTATTATAATAATTTTTCACTTTTCTTTCAACACTATATTAAAACTAAATAAAGATATTGAATAATCAATATCTTATAAACTAAAGTTTCTTGGATTATCTACAATATCACTAGTTAAGATAAGTTTTCTCTCTTTTGGACCACTATGTCTTAACTCAGTATATAAAGCTCTATCTAATTTAGTAAATGCTTTATCGACTGCTTTATCTAATCCTCTTGCACCATTCTTTTGTAGAAGAGCATATTCAACTAAAGCTATAATAAAGTCATTATCCCATCCAAGAGTTGTCTTAAATTGTTCTTCATACCTTGCAACTTTTCTTAAGAGTGGACTATTCTTAGCTGTAAGTAATATATCTTTTAATAAATCACGATCTAATTCTCTATATTGATTTACCAAACGAAATCTTCCCATAAATTGATCTATAAAACCATAATCTAATAAGTCTTTAGGCATAACTTCAATTGGAGAATCCTTTTCTTCCCTATCACTTGAAAAACCTAATGAATTCTTCTTTTTCTTTTGTTCAAAGATTTCAGAAAAAGCACCACAACCTGCAATTGTCATAAATGAAGTATCAATAGTTGCTGAACCAGCATTATTAGCTCCTCTTTTTTCTAATTCAAAGGTATATTCTGCACCTTCAATAAATCGCAATAGTTCATATTGAACATTAACATCCGTTACATCATTACCTCTACTAGCAATTTTATCAAGTTCATCTAAACAAAGAATTGATTTTGCAGCTACTTTACTATTTTTTCCACATTTATAATAAATCTTACGACAGATATCATCGATATCTTTTCCAACGAAACCTGAAGCTGTAAGTTGAGTACAATCATATATCGTAAGAACTACTCCCAAATATTCTGCTATTAGGTTGAATGTTTCTGTTTTACCTGATCCAGTAGGTCCAATAGATAACATGGCTTTTACATCTTTTGGATTAGTTGCAGAATAATTCATAGCAATTGTGGTAACAATATCTTCAATTATTTCATCATTTCCTAAGATTCTATCTTTTAAATATCTTTCTAAGTCTTCATTATCTATTAAATCTAAATTATCTCTTGTAATAATATGAGATTGGGAAGACAAATCTAAATCTGATGAAGCTGCATTGATTTCTTCTTCTTCTGCTTCTTGCTCTTCTAAATCCTCATATCTTTTAGATATTTCTCCCTTTATCTCACCTGATATATTCCCATATTCCGTGTCATAAACTCTTACTATTCCATTATCAACTAAAGCAAGCAATAATTTACTAGCTACATCGACATAATATTTAGCCATTAGAAGCTCTAAACTTTTTAATTTATACCTACTCATTAACTCATCATAGCTTTCTAGATGAGTATAAAAGGTTTCAACATTTGGATCTATTAAAGAATCATAGTGCTCAATACAAGGTATATGATATTCCCCATTCTCACTATTAAAATATCCATTACTATCTAATTTTCCTAATGCTACCTCTAAAGGAGTAATAGTATAAGTATTATTTTGATTATTATATCTTTTACATATTATTGCTATCTTATCATTAGGTTCACTACATACA
>CAMXBB010000178.1 GCA_947179265.1 uncultured Bacillota bacterium | reverse complement strand
TCATTAATCAGGTGGACCCCAATAGAATCACATATTTCGAGAATTGTATATTTTAAATTTCTTCGTTTACTTGTAGATAAATCCCTATGATCCATTGTTATATCAATATCTTCTGAAAATCTGTGAATGATTTGATAGCATTTTGACAAAGATGTTCCACCCTTAAAAATCAAATCTGGAATTTGCTTTGCTAGTAAGGAAAGAACAAGCGTTATATAATAATCTTTTTCTACAATTGCCGTAGATGTATTAAAATAACTACTTGCTAGATTTATTGCCGTTTTAAAAATCTCTTTATCTTGATGTAAAATCATTTAACACTCCACTTAATAATAATTTTTTTGTTGTTTGGGCAGGAAAAATTTCAGAAAGAGAAATGAGTTCAACACAACTCACTTGATTTTCTTCCATATATTTTTGTATAGCCACTTTAATTTCTTCAACCATTTCCATTTTCATTTCAGAAAGTAACTGTAAAATTGTGTACGCTCCAGCATTCTTGTTATCAATTATGCATCGTGATTTTCTTAATATAATTGTTCTTCCATCTAATTGAACTTTTCTACACCTCATGGATTCATTATTAGTAATAACTTCAATCGTATTTGGCATCTGTGTTGTAAGATGAAATGCATTTTGTAAAGAAATACCACTATATATCCCAAATATCTCATTTTTATCTTTTATGTATTTTTTATTAACAACCTCTTCCACAGAAATAGTAGAGATTCCCATAACACTTTGACTAGGTAAAAAGTAAACACCTTTATCAAATTTCACAAGTTCACCATTTGAGATTGCTTGATCAATAAGTCGAAAGATATAAGCTCGAGAATAATTATTAAAAATATTAAGTATTTCTTTAGCAAGAATAGGCTCATTTCTTGCATATTTTGATTCTAATACTTCTATAAACATTTATAAATCACCTCTTAATAGTATATCTTTTATCTACTATTAGTATACTATTTTCAACATTTATTGTCAATAATAATTGACTTTATATTTTAAAGTGTTACATACTTATGCTATAATAATATCAGAAAGGTGGGATAATATGCCTCAAATTATTTCTATTGAAGATTTAAAAGCAATTGATAAAATATTCGAATTATGCTCAAATTCTAATGAACCATTTTTTGTGACTAAAAATGGATATAAGGAAATGGTTGTTATGAATATGAGGGTCTATGAAGAAAAGTTTGCTAGATTGGATATGTTTGAAAGTATTCTAGCAGGAATAGATAGTTCAAAAAAAGAAAGATTGCGCGATGGTAGACTTACTCTCGCAAAATTAAAAGTGAAGTATGGAGAATAAATACACACATCAATTACCTGACTAGGCATTAAATTATATATCTTTCCAGTTAATCAATAAAAAACCGCAAAGAATTTTATTTGTTATTCATCCATTTTTTAAGCTTTTTTGTAATAGCTTTTTATCTGGTAAATATAGTTTATATTCTGAGGCACAAATATTCGCATTTGGAGACAATGTTAGTTCAAATAATTCATCATTTTTTTCTTCCATATTTTTAATTCTTATGAGCTGTAAATAATGTGACCAAGATAAAAAGAATGGAGTATCTTTTTGCAATTGCGCAAACAGTGTTTGCGTTTTTTTGGCATCTTCGAATTGTATAAACAAAACTGATACACTTCGATCCTTATAGATAAGATAAAATCTTCTAGCCTCTTACAATGTTCTTTTAGAATTTCTCCTGACATATTTTTTGTTAATTTTAATGAAATGTTCTTAATAATTTCTTCACCATATTTGGCTTTAACCTTGCCATCTTGCTCTTTCTTAACAATAAAGTGACCTATAGCAAAAAGAGTGTATATCCATTTTACACACTCAATTTATTTTTAGTATTTTACCTTAAAATAATCAAGGTACAATTTGAATTTATCTTTCGCCATTAAAGAGGTATCGGCAAAAACTCAACATAGGCTTTTACCATAAATATAATGTTTTTGCCTATACAGGAAGATTTTCACATATTGAGAATCTATTTTTTCATAATAGGAATAATCAACTCAATCATATTGTATAGTTTTAAACAATAATCAGCCAACGATTCTACTATGGTTATCTAAAACCAAAAATAAAAGATCCTAATGTTGGACCTTTTAAAATAAAAATACGCTTTTCTTTCATTAGTTTTTGTAATATCTTTTGATTTTTTTCATTTAGTTTATTCATTCTCCTTTGGTAAGATACGAAGAATATTCTTGTAAAGACAAGTAAATTTATCAGAAAGTCTTCGATCAAAATGGTAGTGTCCAAAATACCAATGCGTATAGGTTAAACCTTCTCTAAATATCTCTAACGCCTCATTAGATTTGACAGGCTTGATAGTCTTCCACGTATAAAGTCTAACTAAGTCCACAATAGAGGTAGGACAATCATGAGTTAATACAAAATCAACCTTATGATTGTACTTATCAAGATTCTTTATACCTTCTTCTATTTCTTCATCAGTAGGCATCTCATCAGGCCACCAGCTAAATCCTGGTTTTCTATATGCCCTATCAATGGATAATCCTCCACCAAAGGTAAAGAAGGTATATCCTTCTATTTCAAACACTTGACCTCTCATCAAATGAATTAAAGTATTAGAAAGCTTATGAACTTTGCCACCATGCCATTCTTCAACAGGATAGCTCTTGAGCAAATCAAAATTCTCGTGGTTTCCATCTACAAATAAAATAGTGAAGGGTAGGGATGAATACATCTCTATCATATCTTCTGCTTCACTAGGGTTAAATAATACACCACAATCTCCGCAAATAATTACATAATCCTCTTCTGTCAAATCCATTAATTTAGTGGAAAGCAGTTTACTAAAATCAATATCACCATGTGTATCACCTGTTACATAAATCATTGTAATACCTCCTTTTATAACCTTTAATTAATCTTTTATTAATTCTTTAAGCTTATTCTCATCTACTAATATGCTTCTTCCTTTTACTCCAAGTTTGGGAGAAACAATACCTCTTTGTTCTAACTCTTGTAATATAGCCAAACCCGTATTAAATTTCAAACAAAACCTTAATTGAATAGAATTTATATTTACTGTTCTTGTTTTAACACAATATAATGCAACCTCATATAATAGTTTTTCTTCTATCATTACCTTTTGAGGTGATTTAACCTCTATTTTATCTAAATCTTCTTTGCTTAACAAGTGGTCTTGTGAATAATTTTCTCGAATATATACACAGATTCTTTCAATTTGGTCTTCATTTATAAGAATACCCTGAAGTAGAGTATAGGTATCTTCACTTTTGAAAAGCATTTCTCCTTTACCCTTTAGATTTTCTGCCCCCTTCTTATCTATAATAACCTCACTATCTATATC
>CAMXBB010000177.1 GCA_947179265.1 uncultured Bacillota bacterium | reverse complement strand
ATAATACATATTATTACTATAAGATAAAAAATCATATATCTTATATCTAGATTATCAAAACCATATTTATATGATTTAACAAAATGACTGCCACAGATAATTATTATAGGTACAAGTAATGATAACGTTTTAAGAATTCTAAGCATTACTATCTTTTGCAATTTATCACGATCATTTGAATTTTGAATCTTATTTATATATCTATCAGTAACAAAGAAAAAAACAGAAATAAAGCAAAAAATCCCAATAGATATTTTCTCAATATGACTGGTATGACCGCCATATTCATAAAAGTATATTAGTATTTGATAGCATAAAACAAAAGCAATTATTTCTACTATAAAATCTATCTTTTTTTCATATTAATTATCTAAGGCATTGATATCAATACCTTCCCTTTCACACATCTCAGCAAAACGCACTTTAAAGTCTTCTAAAGCCTTCTCCTTAGCATCATCATATATTGTATTAGTATTCTTCATAGCAAGATAGATATGTTTTAAGGAAACTGCTGGAGCACTTTCATATATGGCATAACTAAATGCACTGGATATCATTGTTAAACAGATATCAGGATATCTATTTTGCACTTCGTATATTCTTTTATACTCACTAGTATATTCAACAATCCATTCATAGATTCTTTCTTGTTGAAATTCAGTATATCCCATTTTAATTCCCATTTTTTTCTCAAATTTAGGAACTGTACCTAAAAGAATTTTTACAACATCAGCACCTTGAGCCTCAGCTATATCAATCTTAATAAAACGTCTTACAAATGCTCTATCTCTTAAAATATATGCTTCATATTCTTCGCTAGTAGTAGCTCCAATCATAAGAATTCTACCTCTATCCAAATATGGTTTTAACATGTTAGCGAAATCAACATCAACACTTCCACCATTTTTAGAAACAAGCAAATGAACTTCATCGATGAAAAGAATTGTTTTATCGATATTATCGATTTCATCGATTAATAATTGTAACTTGGTAACTTCAGTACCATTAACATTGGTCTTACCAAGTAAAGCTGGTAAATTTATCTTGATAATTCTCCATCCTTTAATAGCATCTGGAACATCATTATTATGAATACGATATGCTAATCCCTCTACTAGTGCTGTTTTACCTATACCAGGTTTACCAACTAATAAAGCTGATTTATCTGGTGTAATTAGAGCAAGTATCATTTTAGTAATTTCTTCATCTCTAGCAATTGCTGGATTTGTTACATATTCTTTATCTGTTAAGATTTCACCGTACATCTTAACAATACTTGGCATCTCACTTTTAGAATTAACCTCTTGTGTCATTGGTGCATCATCCATAATTATTGTGTCGTCATCAGTTACATCATACATGTTCATCACCTTTTATAATTATAACATTATTTAAATAATAAATGTTGAAAAGATTAGAGTTATTAACAATTAAAAAAACATAAAACAAAATTTGTCTTATGTTAAACTTTTAATAATCTATTGGTATAACCATTTTCCACAGTATAGCAATCATTACTTATAAGTAAAGCTCTCTTATCAATTTGTTTCAAACTATGACGCAAGTCATCTAACATTGCACTAGAAAGCACTACTATGATTACATAACGTTTAAATATACCCACACCATTTGTCGACTCTACTAAAGTATACCCAACATCAATTTCATTTTTTAGATATTCCTCTACCTCTTTGGTCTTATTCGTTCTTATATAACATAGTTTAGAATCAGATAGTCCCAATATAACGGAATCAGAAACAAAATTCATCACTTTTAAAAATATTAAAGCATACATCGATTTTGTAATTCCAAAAGTAGCCGCTCCTAATACGATTATTATAGTATTAATGAAAGTAGATATTCTTGCTGTAGGCAAATGAAGATAATATTGAAGTATGGATACAACTGTATCAGATCCACCAGTATTAAATCCTGCTCTATATATAAGCCCAAAACCTATTCCTGTAATAAAAGAACCAATCAAAACAGAAAACAAAAAACTATCAAATTTAAATGTTACAAGTTCCGCCAATGGAGCTGTAAAATTTATCATCAACGTATAAAAGGTAAAACCAATTATAGTATAACTTGTATTCTTAAATCCGATTAGAATAATCGAAATAATTATTAAGATTATTGTCACAACATTTATAAACAATGTTGTCTTAATATTAAAGATATTGTTAACAAGTATCGCAAGTCCACCTAATCCACCATAAACAATATTGTTAGGTACAATAAAAGCATTATACATAAAAGCAGCTATAAAAGCTCCAATCAATAGAATTATAGTTCTTCTTACAATATTCTTGTTATTAATATAATCAATAATCTTTGAATCAGGAACTTTCATCATCTTCACCTATTATCATTTTACTATTAAGTCCTTCTTTAGTCAAAGAAATTCAAACAGAAAAAAACTCACGTATGTGAGTTTTTATTATAGTCTAATTAATCAATGATTTCAGAAACTACACCAGAACCAACTGTTCTACCACCTTCACGGATAGAGAACTTAGTTCCTTGTTCAATAGCAACTGTAGAAATTAATTCAACAGTCATATCTACGTTATCACCTGGCATAACCATTTCAACACCTGCAGGTAATTCGATAACACCTGTAACGTCAGTTGTTCTGAAATAGAATTGAGGTCTGTAGTTTGTGAAGAATGGAGTATGACGTCCACCTTCTTCTTTGCTTAGAACGTAAACTGCAGCTTTGAATTTATGATGAGGAGTAACTGAACCTGGTTTAGCTAAAACTTGTCCACGTTCAACATCTTCTCTAGCGATACCACGAAGTAATACACCAGCATTATCTCCAGATTCAGCATAATCTAATGATTTTCTGAACATTTCGATACCAGTAACTACTGTTTTTCTTGTATCTCTTAAACCGATGATTTCAACTTCGTCGTTAAGATTTAATCTACCACGTTCAACACGTCCTGTAACAACAGTACCACGTCCTGAAATAGTAAATACGTCTTCAATACTCATTAAGAATGGTTTATCAGTATCTCTTTCTGGAGTATCAATATAATCATCAACAGCAGCCATTAAGTCATGGATTGATTTAACAGCATCAGCATCTCCTTCAAGAGCTTTTAAAGCTGAACCTTTAATTATAGGACATTCAGAATCGAATCCATATTCTCCTAATAATTCTCTGATTTCCATTTCAACTAATTCAAGAATTTCTGGGTCATCAACTTGGTCACATTTATTCATGTAAACAACAATTTTAGGAACACCAACTTGTCTTGATAGTAAGATATGTTCTCTTGTTTGAGGCATAGCACCATCAGCTGCAGAAACAACTAGGATAGCACCATCCATTTGTGCAGCACCTGTGATCATGTTTTTAACATAGTCAGCAT
>CAMXBB010000176.1 GCA_947179265.1 uncultured Bacillota bacterium | reverse complement strand
ATATATCTCATCTAATAATTTTTTATATTCTTCTATCAATTTCATAGAAATTCCCCCAATGCCATAAGTATTTTATAATATTTATTACTTAAAGTAAACTTTTTTTTCGTCATTCATATGATATTAATAGGTGAAAATATGAAAAAAGTGGTGATAAATGCTAGTGGTGGTGGAAGCGATAGTGGAGCAAAAGGTAATGGAATAGTAGAAAAAGATATAACTCTTAAGATATCTAATATTATTAAGGATAAGTTAGAAGATAGTGGTGTAGAAGTATTGATGTTAAGGGATAAAGATGAAACTATTTCATATGATGATAGAATTAAGAATTTAAAAGCTACATATCCAAATCCTTATGATGTTGTGTTACTATCGAATACTTTAAATACTACACCAGGAATTGATATTATCTATCCTTTAAAAAAGACGGATGCCTTGGCATCAAAACTTGCTAGCAATCTAGAGTATTTCAATGATACAAAATATTATCAATATAGATGGCCAAGTGATACTACTAAGGATTATTATTATCTAACAAGAAATACTCCTGATTATGAGACAATTATTGTAAGATATGGAATTCCAACCAATTCTAAGGATGCTAATTTGCTTAAGAATAATTACAATGAATTAGCTTTAAGTGTTGCTGATGCTATTTTAGATTATATTGGTGTAATGCCTGATGGTGTAAATACATACACTGTTAAATCAGGAGATACTTTATATGCTATTGCTAATAAATTTAATACGAGTGTTGATAAATTAAAAGAAATCAACAATTTAACTAGTAACAATCTTTCTATTGGTAAAGTCTTAAAGATACCAAATGAAGTAGAAGATAATAAACCTACTGATAATCTACCAAATGCCAATACTTATATTGTAAAATCGGGAGATACACTATATTCTATTGCAAAGAAGTTTAATATAAGTGTTGATAACTTAAAACTTATGAACAATAAAAGTTCTAATATGATAAGCATTGGAGAGGTATTAAAGATTAATAATTTGACTCCATATACCATTAAATCAGGAGATACCTTATATGCTATAGCAAAGAAATATAATACGAGTGTTGATAAGATAAAAGAAATCAACAATTTAAAAAATAACAATTTAACTATCGGTAATATTTTATATCTTCCTTAATTGTGTTATAATACACCCAAGGAGTAATTGTTATGGATAGTGAAATGCGTAAAAAAATAATTGATGATAAAAGAAAGACTACAGTTGAAGATCCTGACTTTAAGATTGTATGGGAAGATCAACCAAGTGGCTTATGGGATCGCTTTTTAGATTTATTACATCTTAATTTTACATGGTATAAGATAAGTCATGATGAGTTATTAATTACAAAAGGCTTTTTCAGTAGAAGAACAGATACTATTGAACTATATCTATTGAAAGACCCTGATCTAACTGAAGGATTGATTCAAAGAATGTTGAAGGTTGGAACCATAACAGTTAAGGTCGATAGTCATTCAAATTCTCAAAGAGCTGGTAGTACTATTGCAATAAAAAATATAAAAAATCCTCAAGAGGTAAGAAAACTATTAAGAGATTATATCGAAGCTGATGTTATGGAACGTGGCGTAACTTACTTTGATAGAGTATAAGAAAAGAACACTTATGAAGTGTTCTTTTTAGTTTATTAATTTATTACTCATTACCATTGTAGCCCCTTTAGTTATCAAGGATTCAGCCACAGATTTATTGTCAGTAGTAAATACAAAAGAATAAATTCCATTTTGCTTAGCTAACTTAGCTATTGTTGAATTAAAACTGTCATATGAATACACAAGAGATGTAATGTTATTATCTTTGCAGAATTTAATTATCTTTGCATTATTTTTAGCAGAGTTACTAGCATTATTATATGAATATGTTATTAATTCAAAATTATAAATTGATTTTGCAGTCTTAACTACAGCTTCATTATATCCCCAAACTACCATTCTATTTAAAATATTTTTATCATAGTTTGCCGCTTTAACTATCTTTGTTAATCCATCTTTACTTATACTTACTTTTGAACCTTGTTTTAGATTCAAGATGAAATATGAATATGGATGCGTTTTCATAAATGATATTAAATCTTCAATACTCATAGTTTGATATTTGTAACGAATTTTAGAGTTTTTAAAAGTATTATAATCCATAACGGGATTATTTTTATTATATGGTAATCCGAATTTATAAGTATAATCTTTTTCTTCCCAACCATGTGCTAGTACTAGATGGTTATCAGAAGTATAGTTAAGATCGATTTCAAAGATTCTATTACCAGCTTTATAGTTAAAATCTAAAGCATCGTATGAGTTAGTATAACTATATCCACCAACACTTCCGCCAGCATGCATGATATAATTTTGATTTTTTACATAATAATCAAATATCTCTTTATTCGATTTACCAGCAAGTATTTCTGCTTCTGTAGGTATCGTCTCATCTTTATATCCTGTTAAGACGATATTCTTAGGAGCAGCTTCACTAACCCCAATATCACTATAGACGTTATTACCTACATAAAAGCAATCAAAAAACTCTAGTAGTATAGCCGCCAGAAGTACAAAATATATCAAATTGTCCCTAATAATCTCTTTTTTCATGATTATTATACTAACATATTTCTTATTAAATTGAAAGTTTAAAAACAAAATTTAGTAAGAAATTGATAAATAATTAGCTAACTGATTTGGTTACTTTAATGACCGAGAAGTTTATTATCAAATGTGATATAATTATGTATAATACTTTTATCCAAGAAAGGATACTATGTAATGAAGAAAATAGTTTTAATAACTTTATTAGTTATCTCTTTATTAATGGTTATTTTTACTAAATTAGATAATAAAACTATCATTCATAAAGATATAGAAATCGATTTTCCTAATATTAGTGGTACAATTCCTAGCATTGAAAAGATTTTTAAGATGCCTAGAATAGAAGAATCTATTGTTAATATATTAGATAATTATCCTGAATTAAAAGATATTGTTAGTGATGCTAATATAGCTATACCAATTGAAGATGGATTTATTCCTCAAGGTATTGCATTAATGAATAAATATATCTTGATTACGGGATATTATGAAAGTAATATCAATTCTAAATGTTATGTTTTTAATAAATTAGGTAATCTTATCAATATAGTTACACTAGATACCAATTCTCATGTGGGGGCAATTATTTATGATGAAGTTAATGATTTAATATGGATACCAGATAATAGTGGAGTTCTAAATGCTTATGATAGTAAAGAATTTATCCATAATAAAAATATTTCTTTTAAATATCGTTTTGATAATATCAGTGATGAATTAATTGATTTTGAAAATAAAAAAGATAAATTAATAGCATTTATATCAATTGATGATAATTATTTATAT
>CAMXBB010000175.1 GCA_947179265.1 uncultured Bacillota bacterium | reverse complement strand
ATTTTAATAGTATCCCCAATATCATATCTATAAAGATAATATTTCAAATACATATAATCTTTAATCTTATAATCTTCCATCTTGATGATTAAATCACCTTTTTTTAATCCAGCTTTAGCTGCTAAAGATCCTTTTTGAACATCTGCTACTAGAGCTCCTTCAGTTATATCGCTGTCGATATCGATATTATAATAATCTGCTGCTTCAACGCTTATCATACTAACACCTAAAACAGGTCTTTTTATCTTACCATTATTATTAATCAACTTATCAGCAACACTCAAAGCATCTTCAATTGGAATAGCAAACCCAATATTTTCAATAGTTGTTGTTGAATATGAGCTAGATAGTTTACTATTAGTTATTCCTATAACTTGACCATTAGAATTTGCTAAAGGTCCACCACTATTACCAGAATTTATTGAAGCATCGATTTGAAGTAAATTCATATACCAAGAATCGCTTGAAGATGAGCCATATTTATCACTACTTCTATTAGTCATCTCGACCATTCTATCTTTACCACTTAGAATTCCTCTAGTTACGGTAAACTTATAAGCTAAATCCACTGGAGTACCAACAGCAAATACAGTATCTCCTGGGCGAAGACCTTCGCTCTTTCCAATCTCTGCTACAGTTTTAATAGATTTTACATCTACTTTTAATACTGCTATATCTGCATACTCATCACTACCGATTATTTCTGCATCAACTTCTGTTCCATCAGTATACTCGATTATAACCTTTTGAGCATCATCAACAACATGATGATTAGTGAAGATATATCCAAACTTTTCATCCTTTTTGTATACAACTCCACTTCCCCAACCAACGATTTTTCCACCATTGCTTATCTTAACGATAACTGTGGCATCATATAATTTATCAACAGCATCAGCTATTCCTTCATCTGTTACAGTAACCTCTTTTTGCGTAGTATAATTAACAGTCTTAGTTAAGATATCCTTCAAAGGGACATAATTATCTACTAAATCCATTACAACAACTACAACAAGAATAAAAACTAATGCTCCAACCATTAATTTAAATCCAAAGGTATCTTTTCTTTTATTATCATTTAAATTTTTATTTTCCGTCTCTTTTTTTTCCATATTTTCCATCCTTACTAATCTATTTCTAATAAGACTTTATAGTTTGTAGGAAATCCCATTCTATTTAATACCATATCAATAGATATTACATTTAACTTTCCAGTTAACTTATCGATTTCATAAGATATTTCATTCATAAACATTCTAAAATCATCTTTAGATAATAAATATTTAAAAATCAATACAACTGAGAATACATCTCCCTTACCATAAATATATTCATTATTAATCTTAGGTATGTTCAAAGAATCGTGATAGAAATTGTTAGGTATTTCCTTTTGCGTTTTATGCTCAAATAAAATATCTTCGTGAGCACATAGATTACGATAGTTTGCTAAAATAGGTAAGAAATCTAATAAAGACTCAGTATCAACATTGTACTCTTTAGCTATCTCTTTTTGATCACTAGATTTCATAATATTATATAATTCACTAGTTATTCCAAAAGATAAAACTTTTACAACTACCCACAATGGAATATATCCATAATTATTGATATAATGTTTAGTTGCTTCATGTTGATTACCATTTATACGTATTTGTCTTTTCATTTTTCTAAGCAAGTCATTTACTTGTCTAACCTTTTCTGGAGATTGATTATAATTAGTTGGTTTTAAATAATCACTTTCTCGATATCCATACTTCTGAGATAAAATATAAGAAAATATACTCTTCGTATTGTTTTCGATAATTAATATATTTTTAAAGATTATATTTCTTAGTTGACGATCGAAATAGAAAAGAGCATACAACTCTCTAAAATTAGTGTTTGGTAAAAACAATTTCCCATCTTTGCCATCCATAAACAAATGACGATATCCCATTAAAAAGAAATAATTTTCTCTTAAGATTACTTTTTTTGCGTAATCTACATCATCAATTACTAACCCTTTATTCTTTAAGATTTCGACTTGTTCATCTAGGGTTTTAAATATTTTAACTCCCATAGTCTCACCCATTATAGATTTTATCACATCTACAATTAAAAATATATATCCTTTTTATGAATTAAATATGAAAAAAATGCATTATGCTGCATTTTTTTCATTTTCTCTTGATAATTGTAAAGTTATTGATGATCCTAATTCTTCAGGAGCAACTTCTTGTACATCAGTAACAACTTCAGATGCATTGTCATTCGTAGGTAAATTAATTACCTTAGAATCTCCTAGTGCATTTAAATCTTGAATATTTTGAGTAACAACACCAACTAAATAGTCTTTATAATTTTTTAAGGTTTGACATAATTCTAAAAGACGTCTTAGGATATCTATTAAATCCTTAATATTTTCAATACTTAATTCTTTTGGATCATAATCAGAGATTTTATCAAAAAGATCACTACACATTTTACAGATCTTATCGAAGACACTTGAATTTTGCTTTGTTACTAATTTATCTACAACTAATTTGATATTATTAAGTTCAGAATTATATGATGCAATTTTTTCTTTCATAGTATCATCTCCTAGTGTAATTATATCAAGTAATATTGGTATACATGTAAATAATATCTATCTTTACATCAAATTATACAAAAAAATTAGGATCAATATCCTAATTCATTTATTATTTCTTTTAGTTTCTTTTCTCTTACGATTGGTGCTTTAACATATATGTAAGTATCATCTATCCAAGATACATAATAATATGTCTCATCAGTTTTAATTTCAAGATAAGCATAGTTTTCTCCACTATCTAAATCTTTATCATATTCTTTATTCCCAACCATATTAACGATATTCTTACACTCTTCAACAAATAATCCTTCAATATCATATTTTCTTTTACCATTTACATATGTAAATTCAAAGTTATCCGTGTTAACGATATATGCTGCATCAGCATAATCCACGGTATCAGTCTTATCTAATAATTTATAATCATATTTACTTAATATCTTTGAAAAATCATCAGGCTCCATAGCCGTTCTTGTCTTTGAGCAACCTGACACTAATAGAGTGAGTACACAAATCAATAATAATTTAGCTCTTTTCATATAAATCCCTCATTATCTATTTACTACATCATATGTTGAAGTAATCGCAATAAAAGCTTCTGGATCGATAAGCTTTATGCCTTCCTTTAACTTATAATAATCATGAGAAGATATAACTGTCAAGAAAATATGATTTTTTTTCTTAGAAAAACCACCCTTTACATCCATGACTGTTAATTCATATTTTAAATCATGCATGATATAATTTTTAACCTCTTTTTCTTTAGAAGTAATGATATAAAACATTTTCGAATCATTAATTCCAATGCTTGTTCTCATAATCATATACTTAGT
>CAMXBB010000174.1 GCA_947179265.1 uncultured Bacillota bacterium | reverse complement strand
GAAAAAAAGAATATTAAAAATTTTCCTTGTACTTTTAGCAATGTTATTTGTAATAGGGGCCTTTATTATCTATAAGCTTCATGATGAGTCGTTTGAATTTAAGACTATTAGCTCTGGATGCAATGCTTTTAAGATATCTGGTAGTATTGCTTATAACCATCGACGTACTGCATTACATATAACTAATATCGATTATTGTGAAGGTGATGATACAGAGATATATGATAGAATTGAATGTTCATTATATATTGTTGATCCATCAAAAAAGTTAGAAATCTTGTTAAGTTCTTATAATAAAAATTCGCGTAGCACAACATTAGATGATTATCTAAAGGATATTAGCTTTGATATTGATTCTAAGTATCATGATTGTGCATCATTTATGGATAGTAATCTCCAATTAAAAATAAATGCATATGATTTTGATAATAAAATAACTAATTATATAATTCCTTTAACATTTAATACTTGTGAATAAAAAAAGAATTCATTATTTTGAATTCTTTTTCTTTTTGGATTTTGATTTGTTATTATTTTTCTTAGTCTTAATAGTTTTAATTGGTTTATTTTCAGTTAATTTATCATTATCATTTTTAATTTCATATTCTTTAATTTCTTGAATATCTTTCTTTTGAGAACTATTAATCCAATTCTTTCCTTCTACAATTCTATTAACTAACATTGAAGATGCAGCATCTCCAGTAACGTTAAGTAGAGTAGCAGGAGCATCGATGATAGTGGCGATGATAGTTAGTATTGGTAGTGCAGCTACTGGGAATCCCATCATAGAAATAATAAGCATTTCAGAAATAGTTCCTCCACCAACAGGAACAGCTGCAACAAGTAAATTAGCAACTAATGCAATACCAGTAACTTGTAATATTCCACTTAAAGTAAATACTTCCGTATTGAATAGATATACTAAGAACATGATTTTAAATACACTACCAATGATTGATCCATCTTTATGAAATGATGTACCAAGAGGAATAACAGTTTCAGCGATATCATCACTAACACCCATACCTTTAGCACATTTGATATTCATTGGAATTGATGCAGCAGATGAACATGTTGATATAGAAGTTGCTGTTGCTCCAGCAATATTTTTCCAAAAAAGTTTAAATCCTTTTTTACCACCTGCAATATAAGCATATAGTGAATATATTACAAAATAGAATGTAACAGCAATTATCGTATAGTAGATGAATGTTGCTAAGTATGATGTAAGTATTTGACTTCCGAAGGTTCCAACCATATTAGCAAAATAAGCACCTAATCCAATTGGAGCATAGATAAATGCAAAATCAACCAGTTTTAGTACAACTTTATTTGCGCTATTTAAAACCTCTAAGAAGGCATCGGCTTCTTTACCGACTTTATTAATTGCAATACCAACAAACATTGAAAGTATTACTAATGCTAAGATATTTTCCTTGGATAATATTTTAGCAAAATCATCAACACTAATAGCAGTAACTGTTCTATTTAAGATATCTAATTCTGTTTGACTTTCTTCAACATCAGTTGTTAGAGAACTTAAAATATCAGCTCCATTCTTAGCATCGACAAGTTTATATGAGTAGGTTGATATTAAACCAACTACTACTGCAACTAAAGATGTAATAACAAATACTAATATCGTTGTACGTATTAGTTTTCCTAAACGTTTTGGTTCTTTGATCTTTGCTATAGATGTTGTAATTGTTAAGAATATAAGTGGTACGATTAGTACAAACATCATATTCATAAATAGGGTTCCAAGTGGTGCTAAAATGGTAGCATCTTCACCCATTACAACTCCTATAATAGCACCAATTATTAATGAACCGATTAATATAATGGTGCTTTTGTAATTTTTCCAAAAATTCATTTCTTCACCTCTTACTTAATAATATTCGATATAATTTGATAATAATAGTTATGTAAATCCACAATAAAATACACTTAGTTTGCTAAAATCCACAAATAATTGTATAATGATATCAGGTGGTTTATATGTCAAAGAAATATATAAAAATGAATAATAATGATAATTATTTAAGTTTAGGAAATTTTATGAGGATAGTAAAGGAGATATCTAAAAATAAATCTTCAGCATTGCAAACCGAAATCTTTTGTACTTTATTTAAGGTAGAGAGTGTTAATGACACGACAGTAAATAATTATTGTGTTGGTATAAGAAGTATTGGTGATACTTATAAACAATTCTATTTAAATTTATCGACTAGATATAAAAAAGACCATAATGCTTTAAAGGAAATATTATTGAACCTTATAAATATAATGGAAGGAAAGATTTATTTTGAATCAACAATTGAATTTATAAATGCCAATGAATCAATAAAAACATTAGCTTATAAAATGTATAATATTGCTAAGAATGATGAATCGGTAGATAAAGATTTTGTTCTTAAGATATCTAATATCTTAAATGAGGAAGATTACTATTCGTTTTTAGTTGAGATACTAATGCATATCGTTTTGAAGAATAAACAACCTCTATACGAAATTGATTTGAGAAAAGAAAAAATCGAGGAATTACTTAATGATTCTTATGTATCATATAAGGGTATAGAAGAATATTTAAGCTTAAAGTTAAAAGAAAGTATTAACTATGAATATACTTTAAAAAAGTTAGCTCTTGATGGTAATGTAATGGCTAATTATGAAGTTGGAAGTAATGAATATTTGGGATATGTAATGGGATATCCTAGATATAATATTGCTTATGAATATTTATTAGTTGCTCATAATGCTAATCATGCTGGTGCATCATTTTTGATAGGTGATATGTTTTTAAATGGGTATATCGGATTTAAAGATGAAAAGTCTCTTGAAAGTGCTTTTGAATTTTTCGTGGTTGCAGCTGAACATGGTAGTATAGCAGCTTTAAACAAATTAGGACTTATGTATTTAAATGGCATACATCCTGTAAAAAAAGATATAAAAAAAGCTAAGGAACTTTTTTTACAAGCATCAGAAAAAAATTATGTTTATGCATTCAATAATTTAGGTAAAATAGCTGAAGATGAAGGTAAGAATGATTATATTGAATATTATATGAAAAGTGCCAATCTTCATGAATGTTGGGCTTGTAATAGAATAGGAGAATATTATCGTAAAAATAATGATTTAAAAAATGCTTTTAAATATTATAATGATGCCCTACAAGGTAATGCTAAAAATCGTTGCTATTTTGCATATTATAATTTAGCTAAGTATTTTTATTTCAATGGTTGTCATGAACTTGGCCTTGAAAAGAGTATATCTACCTATTTAGAATATATGAATATAGCATCTAAACATAATTTAATAGAAGCTAGTATGGAATTGTTAATATATTATGTAAAACAATATAAAATTAAAAGATTAGATGAAGATTATGCGAAAATAATGGAATATAAAAATGATATCGAATGTAAC
>CAMXBB010000173.1 GCA_947179265.1 uncultured Bacillota bacterium | reverse complement strand
GTTTTATACTGTGATGATTATAGTAAAGATTATCCAGCTCCTAGTTTAATGAGAGAAGATGAATTTCAAAAATTATCAAAGTTAGAACATAAATTAACAAATGAGGAAATAAATAACAATGTTAATATTTGGAAAGATTTAGTTAATAAAAATTCTGATTTTAGAATAATTAATCATGGTTGTGTGGAATCGGTTTCGATAGACTTCTATGATAATTATATTTTAAACACTTTAAAACTAATGGGGAAAGTTAAGATGTGCCAATTAGTTGGAAAACTAATGCAAAATGTATATTTACATGACACGATGTATGTTTATTTAATAGAAAGATTAATAGCAGATAATAAAATAAAGATTACAATAGATACTGATATTAGATATTTTGAAAATTTAATAGAAATAGTAGATAAATAGAAATAACTATGTGTAGCAAAATGAAATGTGCTAACTAAATAAAAATTAATACATAGTTAATGAATGTATAAGAGCTCATTTTTATGGGCTTTTTTGTGTGCAAAATAATAGATAATATTGAAATAAAAATATCATCTACATTTTTGTGATATAATCTCAGTAGAAAGGTATACAGCATTTTGTTACATTAAGGAGGTAAATTAGTTATGAAAAAGTGCAAAGATTGTAATGTAGAAATGATTGATGGTAGTTTATATGGAGAACCTATGTTTATGGATATGGAGCATGACATAGATAAATTTTATGTAGATATTAAAACTGGAGATACGACCAATTTCTTTGGCTTAAAAATAGATAATCCTAAAAGATTGGAATTAAAAGTTAAAGTATGTCCAAAATGTGGAAAAGTAGAATTGTATATTAATCCAGCTGAAATTGAAAAGTAATATGAAATAGTAATCTAGATAATGTAAACAATGGTGCATCCCTAGAGTTTAGCAGAAAATATCTATGATATAATTATTTTAGTAAATAGAAGAGAGTGAGAAGTATATGAATCTAAATAAAAATACGATTAGGTCAATAGCTATATTAGTTGTTTTGATTGCTATAGGAATAAGTACAGTTTATATTGTTGAAACCTATGAACCTAAGATGATTTTAAGTACTTCAAATTACATAACTGTGATAGGTGATACTAATTATGGTATTGATGAATTATTTAATCAACCAGATTCTGCTATTGCAATTGTTATAATTATATTTTCCTTTTTAGTAGGATTAATTCCTATGGTATGTTACATATTATTTTGGTTCTTTATAATAAAGACAATCGTAAATGCTGCTAGGAGAAATTCTAATCACAAATATTTTAAAAATAATGTCGTAGCACAAGATAATATAGTATCAAAGAAGAAAGCTAATCTATATGTTGATGTTTCAAAAGATAAATTAGCTATGTTTAATACTGATGATATTGATTCTCTAAAAAAGTATTTATATGATACTTTTATCAAGTTTGAAACAGCATATAATAATCTTGATTATAATGTAATGAAAATGATTAGTACTAAGCAGTTATATCAAAACTATTATACTGGTATAACTCTTGATTTAAAAGTTGGTAAAAAAAGAATAATTGAAAATATTCAAAAGAATAATGTAATCATATATGAATTAGATAGTACCATAGCAAAGCAAACGATATGTGCTATGATAGAAATATCTTATATAAATTACGTACTTGATCGTAATGGATATGTAATCAGTGGCGATAGAGATAACCCTATTACGGAAAGGTTTGAAGTAACTTTTAGAAAAGATTTTGAAAGAAATGAAATAACCAAGTGTCCAAATTGCGGAGCAAATATAACTGGTAATAAATGTGATTATTGTAGAAGTATTATAAAAAACGTTGAATTTAAAATTAGTAATATCAAAAAGATAATAGATTAAATATTAAACTATTAGGTGAAGTTTATAAAGTATTGCGTTGATAAAAGTGACGTGTTAGAATAAAAACAATTTATTCAGGAGGAGAATATAATTATGTTTTTAAATCACAATTTTAATCAACGTATAGAAAGTACAATACTTTTAAACAAGCCATTATCTGACTGGTTTGAACGCAATCAAGAAACAATGGCTTATTTTGAATTAACACATGTTGGATGTTTATATCTTGAAGATAATTCAATTGCTTCAAATGATATTAAAGTATTAGGAAGAATGGCTCATGCTGCATTATCTTGGTTAGAAAGTAAAGGTTCATTAACTAGAGCAGAAAAGGCCGAAAAAGCAATGCTTGCTATTGCTGAAATTTATGAAGCCGAAAAAGATGATTTGACTGAAGCTGCTAGAATAAGTTATGCCATAGAGACTGAAGAACCTGAACAAGCAAATAATCAAGAGACTGGTGCAGTTACATTATCAAAGAAAATGTAAGTCTTTGTGGGGAGCATAATAATTAAAAAATATCAAAAAGAGGTCCATCAAAGTGGACTTTTTTCTTTTAAATTAAGAAGTATATTTGTAGTTTCTACTAATATAAAAGATTAAAATATGATAAAATTAATTTATATAATAATTTGAAAGTGTGTTGAAAATTATGAATATTGAGTTTATTAGCAGTGAATATACAACTGATGGATTAAAATTACCTATGATTCATTTTGAAAGTAATAAAAAGGATATATGTGTTATATGTATACATGGTATGTGTGGAACAATTGTTGATAACTATTTTGCTACTGTTTGGGGTAAAAATTTATCAGAGCAAGGTATTGGTTTTATCTATGAACATAATAGAGGGCATTCCATTGAAAATGATATTGTAATGAGAGATGGGTCATTTAAAAGATGTGGGTGTATGTATGAAATTTTTGAAGACTCTATCTATGATATTGATCTAGCAATTGATGTAGCTAAAAAGAAAGGATATAAAAGAATATTTTTATTAGGCCATAGCTATGGATGTAATAAAGTTATTTATTATTATTATAAAAAGCATCCTGATATCAAAGGAATCATTTTAGCAAGTGCTCCAGATATGATTGGAAGTCACATCTTATCTGAACCAGACTATAAAGAATTACTTAAAGAAGCAAAAGAGAATGTTGATAATAATGCTGGGGATAAACTTCTTCACAAAAAAATCGAAGATTATATGTATATGAGTTCGAAGACCTATTATAATTGGTTTAATGAAAATTCAAGTCTTAACAATCTTCCTATTATATCTAATCCTGAACATTGGGAACAACTGTCTAGTATCGATATACCGATTCTTACTTTCTCTGGTTCTAATGAAGAAGAATATTATTTACAATTAGAATTATTAAAAAGTAAGGCTACAAATTGCAATAACTTTGAATATAAGATAATAGAAAATACAGGTCATACATATCAAGGAGCAGAAGAGACAATTGCTAACTTAATATACGAATGGATTCAAAAGGTAATAAAGAGGTTAATCAAAATGAATAATCTACAAAATTCTTATAAAATAATCTTACAATCTGATAA
>CAMXBB010000172.1 GCA_947179265.1 uncultured Bacillota bacterium | reverse complement strand
TAAAAATTAATACTAATTTATAAAAAGAGTAAATATAGTATAAAATTTGTATAATATTTAAATTTGATTTTAAAAATCTGTGTTTTGACTTAGTATCTAATCAAGTGATAAAGTGCAATTAGAAAGGAGGTACAAATGCATAATTCAGTCTATTTAATTGGTCGATTGACCGAAGAACCTGAAGTAAAGAAGTTTGATGATGGGAAAAGTAGATTATCTATTTCCTTAGCTGTTCAACGAGATTATAAAAATGAAAACGGTATATATGAAACTGATTTCATTAGATGTATTCTTTGGAATGGAATAGCTAGTCATACTAGTGATTATTGTCATAAAGGTGATTTAGTAGGTATAAAAGGCAGACTTCAAGCAAGAAGCTATGAAGAAAATAATGAAACAAAATATATTACTGAAGTAATCGTCGATAGAGTGTCATTTCTAGCTAGTAAAAAACAAGATGAAGAAGTAAAAGAAGAGAAGTAGAAGTAAACATTTTTTCACCATAGTATATAGATTGTAAGAAAAGATAGCTATGAAAAAACATAGCTATTGTTTTGGTTAGTGTGATTAGTAAAGGAGTATTATGAAGAGAATTAAAATGATTTTAACTATATTAATATTAGCTGTTTGTATTAATATAGGAAATACCTTCAATTTAAAATTAATTGAAGATGTAAAAGCAGAAGGATTAACTTATGATTATACTATTAATTATCAGTTGAATGGTGGTGTTAATAGTGATGAAAATCCTAGTGGATATAATAGTAAGACTAAGGTTAAACTTAATAAACCAGAAAGAGTTGGTTATGTATTTAATGGATGGTATAGTAATGAAAAATTAACTAAAAAAGTTACTAGTATAAATAAAAGTTCGTCAGGAAATATAACTTTATATGCTAAATGGACACCAGTTGTATATACAATAAAGTTTAATGGTAACAAGTCTACTAGTGGAACTATGAGTAGTATGACTAATAGAAAATATGATGTTCTTTATGCATTAAAGGAAAATAAATACAAAAAGAAAGGTTATACATTCATTGAATGGAATACTAAAAAGGATGGTACAGGTACTAGTTATAAGAATGCAGTTAATGTTCAAAACTTAGTAGCTAAAAATAAAGGAACTATTACTTTATATGCTATTTGGGAAAAGGACACTTATACAATTAAATATGATTTAAATGGAGGCATGCTAGAAAAGAGTAATGTATCAAGTTATACTGCAACTGATAGTATTACTTTAAATAAACCTACGAAAGTGGGGTATGTATTTGCTGGTTGGTATAGTAATGAATCTTTAACTAAAAAGTTTACTAAAATCAAAAAAGGAACGATAGGTGATTTAACTTTATATGCCAAATGGACACCAATTACTTATTCGATTAAGTTTAATGGTAATAGAGCATCTGGTGGCAAAATGACAACTTTAACTAAAAGAAAATATGATACTGATTATACTTTGAAATCTAATAAGTATAAGAAGAAAGGTCATACATTTGTTGAATGGAATACTCAAAGTGATGGTCAAGGAATCAGTTATGTTGATGGAGCGAGTGTTAAAAATTTGGTAAATAAGAAAAATGGTTCTATTACCTTATATGCTATTTGGAAAGTGGATACCTATAAAATTAAGTATGAGTTAAATGGGGGAACAATCGAAAAAGAAAATCCAATAAGTTATAGTGTATTAGATAAGATAACTTTAAATAAGCCACAGAGGGATGGTTATGTATTTAAAGGTTGGTATACTAATAAGACTATGACTAAGAAGATTTCTAGTATAAAAAAGGGAACAATTAGTGATTTAACTTTATATGCTAAATGGGAGAAAAATAAAAAGAGCAATTAATTGCTCTTTTTATGTACAATAATTCTTTTTTAGGAAAATTTATAGGACTAACATGATATAATCTTTAATAGGAGATGAATATATGGAAATTATAAAAGCGATTATTTTTGGAATTATTGAAGGTATTACCGAATGGTTGCCAATATCATCTACAGGACATATGATTATACTAAATGATTTTATTCATCTTAGTGTTAGTGATGATTTTTATAAGCTGTTTGAAGTTGTTATTCAACTAGGAGCAATACTTGCAGTAGTGCTATTATACTTTAAGACGATATTCCCTTTTGGATTTGGGAAGAAGAAAGAAGATACTATCGAAACCTTCAACCTATGGGGAAAGATATTAGTTGCTTGTATACCCGCTGCTATAATTGGAATACTTTTTGATGATTGGTTAGACGAGCATTTATACAATAGTATTGTTGTTTCTTTAATGCTTATTATCTATGGTGTTTTATTTATCGTTATCGAAAATAAAAGCATTGATAAATCGAAAGTGAAAAGTGTAAAAGACATAACTTATAAACAAGCCATGCTTGTTGGTGTTTTTCAACTTTTAGCTTTAATACCAGGAACAAGTAGAAGTGGTGCTACAATTATTGGTGGATTATTACTAGGATTAAGTAGAAGTGTTGCTGCTGAATTTACTTTCTTTCTTGCAATACCTGTAATGGCTGGAGCAAGTTTATTAAAACTATTAAAATACATATTGAAAGTTGGATTATTATTTACATCAACAGAGATAATTACTTTGATAGTTGGATGTTTATTTGCATTCATTGTAAGTATAATAGTTATTAAATTCTTACTTGAATACATTCGTAAACATGACTTTAAAGTATTTGGTTATTACCGAATAGTTTTAGGAATTATTGTGTTATTATATTTTTTCATTCTTAAGTAAGCATATCTATTTGATATGCTTTATTTATGCTATAATATCTTTAGTGAGGGATGTTATGAAGGCTATAGTTACTGGGGGATGTAAGGGGTTAGGTAAGTCTTTTACTGAATACTTATCATCGATTGGGTATGAGGTATATGCAATATATAATAGTAGTGAAGAATCTGCTAAGAAATTGTCTGATTATAATTCAAATATTCACGTAATCAAATGTGATATAAAAAATGAAAATGCTATTAAAGATATAGTATCCAAATTAGATGAGATAGACTTACTAATAAATAATGCAGGAATTGCGATTGACAATGATTTTCGAGATAAAACTAAGGAAGAATTTATGTTAGTTTTAGAGACAAATCTTGTAGGTAATTTTTTAATGACTAAATATGTATCAGAACATATGCCAAAGGGGAGCACTATAATCAATATCAGTAGTAATAATACTTTAGGTAATAATTCAGAACTATCAATGGATTATGATGCTTCCAAGGCAGGTATAAATATGCTTACTAAGGATTTTGCAATTGCTCTAGAAGATATAAAAGTTATAGCATATGCTCCAGGATGGATAGATAACGAAAGTATTAGAGAGATGAATCCTGTGTATTTAAGAGAAGAGATGGCTAAAGTAAATCAAAGAGAATTAATTGATCCAAATAGATTAGCGAAATACATAATCGA
>CAMXBB010000171.1 GCA_947179265.1 uncultured Bacillota bacterium | reverse complement strand
AATGAAGGTACATATGACATGGTTGATTTATATTCCTTAGTTGATGGATTAAATCAATATACTACTGATGAAGCTAAAGAGGTATTAGATTTGATCGATGAAGCAGTTGTATATAATTGGTCATCATCAACCTCATTTCATGGATTATCGGTTTATTTTCCATATCGTGGAAGTAAAACTATAAAGAGTAAATTTATTAATACCTATAAAAAGTTAGATAGTTATAAAAATTATAGTGATTTCATTAGTGATTTCAACAAGAAGAACTCTTCTAATAGCGCATCATCATTTGCAAATTTTTCAAATAAGAGTGAAGTAAAAATTAGTAATAATAAAGAATTTTCATTAAAATTAACTGATGATCAAGTTAAGGATTATGGTACTTCGATATATTTATTATTTTCTAAGAATGAAGATGGATTGTATCGACCAGTTTATTCATCAGATAATGCAACTTTAGAAAATGGAGTATTAAAAACTCATATTGATAATAATTTAATTAAAGCAATTGATAAGAGTGACGGAACTGAAGATTTTATAACTTTGGTTGAACGACAAAAGGATGGAAAAAAAGTTTTATTAGCTACTGCAGCACTTCAGTATATACCAGGTAAAGATGAACCATTAAGTAATCTTAAGCTTACTCCAACAACGGTTTATTTTGATTTCAAGGGTGAAGTTCCGTATGTAACATCATATGTTTCAATTGGAGATGAAGGAGCTGCTGGATCAATACTAGACCCAAATGATTATCATTATATTGATTATCTCACTACAGGTTATAAGGTTACTGATGATAAAGGTAATTATACTAATAACTGGGAAAATAATGGAATCATAACAGGATATGAATTCAAATTTGCAGATATTGAATATAAAAAAGCAACTATAAGTGATAAAGAAGATTATTATTGTGTATTTAAAATTCAAGATATATATGGAAACTTATATTATTCAGATTTTATGAGTTTAAAATAGGAAGGTAAGATAAATATGAATTGTAAGAAATGTGGAAGCCCTTTAGTAGAAGGTGCAACTGTTTGTGGAGTGTGTGGAGAAAGAGTTGATGGACAAGTTGTAAATCAAGTTAGTAATGCTCCAGTAGAGAATAGTGTTCAAGCCCCAGTTATGGATAATACAAGTGGTGTTCAAAGTCCTCCAGTTGGAGTAACACCTGTCCCTCCAGTGGTAAATAATACTGGTATTGGTAATGGAGAACCATTACAACCTACTATGGAAAATGTTCAACAAACAGTTCCAGTGCAACCTGCTACCAATCTAAATCAACCAGTAGCTCCAGTACAACTAACTGCGAATGTTGTTCCACCAGTGCAACCAGTAGAAACTATTAATCAACCAGTTAATAGCAATGTAGTAGCGCAACCAAACAATATGGCTCCATTAGGTGCCCAACCAGTAACTAATGGAAATGCTCCACAACCAGAAAAGAAAAACAATATGGTATTCCTTATCATATGTGGAGTTTTAGTTATAGTAATAATTGTGTTAGCTGTACTAATATTAAATAATAATAGTGGAAAGAAAACAGCTGATGAACCTAATACCACTGCAGCTGCAAACAACACTAGTTCAACAACTTCGTCAACTTCATCAACGACATTACCAAGAACACAAGCAACTCCAACAAGTGGAAATTATGCTGATTATTATGGAATAAAGCTTTATGTTCCTGAAACATTTATTACTCAAAGTCAAAATGAATCTTTAGTCTATACAAGTACTACTAAAAGACAAATGCTAATGGTACAAGTCATAGCTTATGATTATGAAGATGCTATTCTTGAATTTGATGATTTTGTTAAATCAATGGAAGAAAGTGGACTTGTTTCTACAACTAAATCCCAAACTGAATATAAAGGAATGAAATATTCTGTAGTTAGAGGTACAGTTGAGGGAGAAAATGTATCAACTGGTTATGCTAGATTTGCATCTGGATATACTATAATGTTTATTTTTAGAACTGACTATGCAACTGAAAATGAATATTTAGAGACTTTATTACAAATCGTAGCAAATAGTAAATCCTCATCATCATTTAGTAAAGAACCTTCAAAAGATACTAACATTAGTTCTTTTATAAAAGATTCTCCTAAAATAAATATTGAATAATTATTACGCTTCTTAACCATTATAATGGTGAAAGGAGCGTATTTTTTTGAATAAATATAAAGTTGATATAAATGGTATAGATACAAGCAATTTACCAGTTCTTAAAAAAAGTGAAACTTTAGAATTATTTGAACGCTTAAGAAATGGTGATGAATCAGCTAAGGATAAAATTGTTAATGGAAATTTAAAATTAGTATTATCGATTATTAAGAATTATAATAATGGAAAAAATGATATTAATGATCTGTTCCAAATTGGGTGTGTAGGGTTAATAAAAGCAGTAGATAATTTTGATACCTCTGTGGGTGTTATGTTTTCTACGTATGCTGTACCATTAATAATGGGAGAAGTAAAAAGATATATTAGAGATTCTAATACTCTAAGAGTTACTAGAAGCATTCGTGATTTAGCTTATCAAATTATGAAATTTAAAGATGAATATCAAAGTAAACATGGTATTGAACCAAGTATTGATGAGATTACATCATCACTAGGAATAACTGAATATGAGTTAAAAGAAGCATATGAGTCATGTATTGAACCTATGAGTATTTATGAACCTATCTATAATGATGGTGGAGATACGATATATTTGCTTGATCAAATTGCCGATAATAAGGAACGTAACATCGAGTTAGATACTCTAATCTCTTTAAGAAGAGCATTAGATCATATTAAAGCTAGAGAACGAAACGTTTTAATAGATCGATATATCATTGGAAAGACCCAAATGGAATTGGCTAGTGAACTTGGAGTAAGTCAAGCTCAAATATCTAGAATTGAAAAAAATGCCATTGATAATGTAAAAAGATTGATAAAATAGTAAAAAAAAGCAACGTATGTTGCCTTTTTTTAAGCATATAATTATTATAGGTGATTTAATGCGTATTAGTGATCTTCAAACAAAGGATGTTGTTAATCAAAATGATGGAAGAAATATTGGTAAAATTATTGATATGGATATTTTAGAAAATGGGACAATAAACTTTTTTATAGTTGAGCCTAAAAAGCTGTTAAAAAGAATAAATATTTATAATAATGAAACTAATATAAAACTATCAGAAATTATAAAGATAGGAGAGGATGTAATACTTGTAGATTTAAGATAAATAAGATATAATACTCTTGGTGTTTGATATGAATAAGAATAAAGCTATTATAACTATTATTATTTTGGTTATCGATCAAATAACAAAGGCATTAGTTCAAATATATGATACTAATGTTAATATAATTAATGGCTTTTTTAATCTTAAGTATTATCAAAATACAGGTGCTGCATGGTCGATTTTAGAAGGACACAGTACGTTACTAATAATCATATCAGTAT
>CAMXBB010000170.1 GCA_947179265.1 uncultured Bacillota bacterium | reverse complement strand
AATCTATTTTTTGACATTTTTTGTAAAATTTCTGACAAAAAAAGAATGATTTAATCAAATCATTCTTTTTAAAATGGCATTTTCATATTTCCATTAGATAATTGTTTCATCATTGTTTTCATTTGTTCAAATTGTTTTAATAGACGATTTATCTCTTCAACACTTCTTCCACATCCTTTAGAGATTCTTACCTTACGGGAATTCTTTATTACTTCAGGATGTTTTCTTTCATATGGAGTCATTGAAAGAATAATAGCTTCAACATGGGCCATGTCTTTAGGATCAATATTTACATCTCCTAGTCCCGCTTTTCTTGCTCCAGGAAGCATCTTTAAAAGATTTTCAAGAGGTCCAAGTTTTTTGATTTGTTTAAGATTATTTAAGAAATCTTCTAAATCATAATCTCCTTTTTTCATCTTACGTGCTAAATCATGAGCATCATCTTCAGATATAATGCCTTCTACCTTTTCAGCAATCGATAAAATATCTCCCATATCTAAGATACGTTCAGCCATTCTCTCTGGATAGAACTCACTTAAACCATCTAATTTTTCAGAATCACCAATAAATTTTATTGGTACATTTGTTAAATGACGAACAGATAGTGCAACACCACCTTTAGTATTACCATCAAGTTTTGTAAGTATTGCACCTGTTAACTTCAATTTATCATTAAATCCATTTATTACATTGATAGCATCTTGTCCCATCATAGCATCGATTACAAGTAATATTTCATTAGGTTTTACAGTATTTTCAATATTAACAAGTTCATCCATTAAAGCTTCATCAATATGTAGACGACCTGCAGTATCGATAATAATGAAATCATGTTTATTCTCTTTAGCATAATCAAGAGCTTCTTTAACGATATCTACTGGATTAGCTTTTCCACGCTCAAAAACAGGAATATTTAAAGATGCCCCAATCTCCTTTAATTGATCAATTGCTGCTGGACGATAAACATCACATGCAACGAGCAACGGATTCTTCTTATGTTTTTTTCTAACTAAGTTAGCGATCTTACCAGAAGTAGTTGTCTTACCACTACCTTGAAGACCTACCATCATAAGTATAGTTGGATGCTTACTAGTCTCTAGTGGAACATAATCTCCACCAAGTAATGAAACCAATTCATCTTTAACTAACTTAATGAATAGTTCTTCAGGTTTTAAATTCTTTTCGACTTCTAAACCTAAAGCTTTTTCCTTAACATTACGAACAAATTCCTTTACTACTTCATAGTTTACGTCAGCTTCTAATAAAGCAGTACGAATCTCTCTCATAGCATCACTGATATTTTCATCAGTAATTCTTCCCATACCTTTGATATTTTTTATAGCATTTGAGAGTCTATCTCCCATATATTCAAACATAATATAACCTCCTGTTATTCATAGATAAATACATAATAATACGTTGGTAAATCGCTTAATCCAATTTGTCTAAAGATTACCCCAATACCTACATAACGAATCGAAGAATCAGTTAATATCGGCGTATTTTGAACGGTTGCAGTGTATAAAGAAAGTGAAGCTTTCTCTGGAGTTAAGACATGATTAGTAAGTCTTCGATAATTATTCAATCCATATAAATATTTCTTGACCTCAGCATCCCCAAAATCGTATAGATAATCAGCACCCTCCTCGGCTAATCTTCTAAATTCTACAGCCATTTCTACTGGCTTAAATCCCTTCTTCACTCTTTCTTGATTTATTCGATCAAATATTGCCCACTCGATATCACCTTGAGCTAAAGGATAAGTAGTTGGCCCGTTTGTTGTCTCACGATCAGTAGATGGTGGAGTTGTATTTTCGGTAGTTGTTTTCTTAGTCGTCTTTGACGTTGTCTTCTTCGTAGTTTTTGATGTTGTTTTCTTTGTTGAAGATTTACTAGTTACTTTTGGCGTCGAATTAGATGTTGAATTTTCAGTAGTTGGCGAAGTACTATCATTAGATGTTGCCTCAGTAGTAGAACTATTTGAAACATCAGATGTTGTATCATCAGTAGAATCTGTTTTATCACTTGATGTTGTCGTTCTTCTTGGTTTTGTACCAACCTTCATAGTAGTTTTTTCATTTCCTTTTTCAGAATCATTATTACTAAAAGTTAAAGAAAGTACTCCAATACCTAACGCTAATACAGCACATATTAAAATACCATATAATATAGCAACTCGCTTATCTTCCATATAATCGCCACCAATAACATAAATATTATAACAAACATTATAAAAAGATTAAAGATAAAGTGTCTATTTACATTTCACTTAGACGTTTAGATAATACTATTGGATCGATATCTCTTACCTTTATTTGTGGTTTATTAATTGGACGGAATACATTAGAATTTTTAAATGAATCCCATAATCGATCTAGTGTTTCATCTAATTCCTTATTTCTTTCAATTATATCGATAACATCATGTTCACCTAATTTAAATAATTCATCATATGAAACAAATCCTAGATCAATACATCTTCTTATGATACTAGCCATTAACATCATCATATATGTATCGGTATCATTTCTAGTTAAACGATCAATCGAAATATTAGTTATCCATAGTTTCCTAGCAATATCAATATTATTAATCCCTATTTCATCTTCACCATCTTCATTTTTAGCAACATAAATATTATCTATTGCCTCTTTAGCATCCAAGTAATTAAAGTTTTTAACCCATGTCATACCAACAGAGATAATATTATCTAACCTATCAGCACACATCTTAGGTCGTTTACTATCGACGATTGGATACTTCTTAAAGTCAATAATATCTTCAACACTAATATTATCGATTTCTAACATCAATAGTAGTTCTCTAGAATTTCTTAGTATTTCGGCTGTCTTCTCCTCAGTACTCTCTTGATTTAGAAAGTCCCCATTCATATAATCAATAACATGAGAAAATACTGGACTTGCAACATCATGGAATAAAGCTGCTAAAGTTGCTTTTTTATCATGTGTAAGTCGCCAAGTAATCATTGCAACATTTATGGAATGATCATATCTTGAAATAAAAAAGTTAAAGTCATAAGCACTCTTGCTAGCATAATCCATTCCACATAAAAGGGATATATCTTTAAGACGAAGTAAGATATTCAATGTTAAATATTTTTTCAAAAAATCAGGAATTTCACCTAAATACTTTTGATATAGTTCATAGTGTTCTCTCATATTATTCACTCCATTTTCCATTCATAATTTTTTATTCTAACAAAAAAGAAGATTGTATTCAATCTCCTCTTTATATTTTTTCTATTTTATTGATTATTATCTGATACTTATCAAATCTTTTTTCAACTTTACCTTTGATACGAACTAAATCACCAACTATGATATTATCGATAAGTCTTATATAGTCAGGAAATAATACAAAATCCGATGATATTGTTTCATCACTTCCAGAAAGAAAAGCCATCTCTTTATTATCTTTAGTATTTCTGTTATCAACATATGCGCCTGCCGCCGAAAAGCGTGTTGT
>CAMXBB010000169.1 GCA_947179265.1 uncultured Bacillota bacterium | reverse complement strand
AAGGAATCGGATACCTAATATTATATGGTACACAAGTATTTAATCTATCTTTAGGTATGTGTGGTATATTTATTCTGTTATGATTATCTTTTATATTCTATGAGATTATTAATTTAATCGATAAAAAACTAGTTACTCACTTGTAACTAGTTTTTTTATTAAAAAATATTTTTCTACTCATTTATTTCTTTAAGTTCAGCATTCATAATTTCTAAATAGTCTTTTTCAGCTGTAGTTAAATGCTTCTTCATATATTTATCATATTCTTCATGTGCTTTCTTCAAAGCTTGTTCGTGAGAAATACTACCACTATCTTTTAAAATATCCTTTCTTGTCATCTTAAGAAAAGTATCTAATTCATTTATCCAGTCTTTCATAGTCATAGGATGTCTATCTAGTGCATTAATTTCCGCAATATCTAAATATGCAGAAACCATTCTATTTAAAATATTTAATTCTTCTTCTGTTAAATAATTCTTTGCAATCTCAGTTTCACTTCTAGTAGGATAGTCTCCTTTAAAATTAGTAAGACCCAAGTAATCTTTTTCTGAATCAACTCTATAGAATATAACTTCAGCAGCAGTATGTCCATGTGTTGCATAATGCATCTTGTTTTGAACTGTTTTAAAGAAATTAATTGATAATTCATCTTTGGGATTATAATCAATACTTGTTGCATAAATATCTAAAACTTTTCTCCAAAAAACTTTCTCGCTTGATCTTATATCTCTAATTCTAGCAAGTAATTCTTCAAAGTATGGATTTGTACCATTGTTTTTCATTTTTTCATCATTAAGTGCAAAACCTTTTATCATATATTCCTTTAATATTTTAGTTGCCCATATTCTAAATTCAGTAGCCTTTTTTGAGTTTATTCGATAGCCAACTGCAATAATAGCATCTAAATTATAATTCTCAATATTTCTTTTAACTTTACGATTTCCTTCAGTTTGAACTGTTAAGAAATTCTTAACAGTTGAATCCTTTCGTAATTCTCCTTCATTAAAAATATTTTTTAAATGAATTGAGATATTATTTTTAGTAGTATCATAAAGACTAGCCATAACATCCTGACTCATCCAAATATTGTCATCTTCAATATTAACATCTACCTTTATATTCCCATCTTTTGATATATATATAATTAGATTATCTTTCATAGTACACTCCTTTCTTTAAATATTTCTCTCTTTCTCATCTATAATTATACTATAAATACTAGATTAATATAAATGATTTAATAAACAAAAAGCTAGTCATTACAACTAGTTTTTATTATAACAACAATAAAAAACACCTTTATTCTACTGAATAAAGGTACTTACACATTGTGGTAAGCATCATGTTTGAAGAATATACTTCTCACAATCTAATTAATATTATGTTCAATATATTTTATAATTGAACATTATTATTTATTAATTTATCCATATCTTCTTTAACTGGATTTTGATTATTAACTAATTTATCTAAACATACATATAATAATCTCAAACGTAATTTATCATTACCATCCATATTACTAAAGTTTAAAGTAACTGGATGCCCTGAATCAAGATATAAATCTAACTCCGCACTATCTTCTTTAAAATTGATTGAAGGACATGATATAGACTTATAAGGAATTGTATATATTTGTTTAGCATTATCTTTATTATCAAACAATACTATCTTTTTATCTGTAAATACACCATGATCATTTTCTGTCTTATACACTGATAATACTATTTCATTTTTTATATATTGTTTAGCATATGCTGGTAAATCATTTTTATCCAATACCTTAGAAAAATTAAATCTCTTTGTAATATTTTTAAATCTTGTATACATTTTCCCACCTCAAGTAACACTTATAAGTAAATTATATCTTATTTTATATATACTTGCAATAATTACTCATGTACGTTAACTGGGTAATAAATCATATGCTTACGACCATTAGTTAACTCTTCTACTTCAATCTCTAAGCGCATTTTAGCTGCTTCATTACAATCGATTGTGTATAATAGTTCTTTAGAAGATGAGGATGCTAATTCTTTTCTTGAAGATGAATTACCATCATAATAGAACAATTTAAATTTGTAATTGCTTACTCCAGTTGCACTAACTTTAATGTTTAAAACATCGCCTTTTTTAACCGATATTGAATCTGGATAACGGTTTTCAACATATCCTTTAAATTCAAATGTATCTTTAATCGTAGCTCCACCACTTATTTCAATGATTGAGGAAGCTTTAGGATAGGCTTTAAAGAAATTGAATTCTTTAATACGAGCATCTCTATCATAAGTATATATGTTTAGTTCTTTATCAGTTTTACCAAAGTATACTAATCTTTGTTTACCATTTTTGCTATCTTCGATTTGTGGATCAAATAAATAATATGTTCCATTGGCTTTTATAGTAACCCAAGCATGACCAGTAGATCCTCCGCCAACACTCTTTACTTTTCCACCGACTGCATAGGCATCAAATCCTAAATTACGAGCAATTATCATAAATAATGCCGCATAAGAATCACATACTCCAGTATGATCCTCTAAAGCATATAGAGCAAGTAATATTTGATGAGCATCATTATAACTATACCCATATTCGTCCATCATATTATAAATCGTATTGCCCCATAGAAATACTTGTTCATAACTTAGATAATTCATAACATAATCGTAGGCGGCTAAAATTTTATCATAATTAGTAGTATTCTTTTTGTTAATATCTGCTACTATTTTATCTATTTGAGGATCTAGTGTTTTATGTCGAGTTTTTAAAGGGCTTAATTTAACAGAATTAATATTCTCTTTAAAAGTTAAATTTGTCTTTTTAGAAGTTGTTGTTTTCTTAGTCGTTGATGTTGACTTCTTAGTTGTAGTACTACCAGTAGTTTTATTCGTTGAACTTGTAGGTTTAGTTGAAACTATTGGTGTTGTTGTTGAAGTATCTGAAATATCTTTTTTAACAAATACCTTTAATTCTTTTTTGGTAGTATTATTATTGGAATCGGTTATCGAATAGATAACAATATATTCTCCTTCTTTGTTAATATCTACATTGTTTTCAACAATAACTTCACTTTTTAAATCACCATCATAATTATCAACTATTTTGTTGATATAATCATTAGGAGAAAATTTCTCATTAAGTTTTACATTGATAGTTTCATCAGTTAATTCAATGACTGGAGCTTTCTCATCTTTTATATCTACTTCGTATACATTACTGAAGATTGAATCATCATAATTTAATTTAACCTCTATATTTTGCTTACCTAATGTATTTACTTCACTTATACTATAATCAATTTCCTTACCTAAATAAAAACACTTTTCTTCACATTCAATTTCTTCTACAATAAAGTCTTTTAATGTGTAATCTCCATACTCTAAACTTGAAATATCCTTAAAATTAAATCCCTTGAATTCATTTTTAGTATCTAGGATACTAACATCTTTTTTATCTTTATAAAAATAGATAACACACCCTATAGAAA
>CAMXBB010000168.1 GCA_947179265.1 uncultured Bacillota bacterium | reverse complement strand
GAAAGATTGTACTCAAGATTATTGTTTTCTTTCTCTTTGTTAAAAAAATATCAAATGTTTCCTTCATATAACTTCTCCCTCTTTTATTAAATATTATTCTCAATTATATTTATATAGAAATTATAACTTATTATAGTTATTATGGCAATATTTTATGTTAATTTGATTTTCGGTAAAAAAATGAAGCTAATCTATTGATAAATATGTTCAATTTTTTGAACATTTAAATATATTTCATCTCAAATTGAGATGATTTTTTATTTCTTCTTTTTTGTAAAAGAGAAAAAGTTCTTGAGTACAAAAAAAGATACCAATTATAGGTATCTTAGTATAATATTGTTGCTCAACACAAATAATAAAGATTTATTTTGTATAGATTTTCTTTTTATCTTTTTTTTGGCTTTCACTCTCACTTAATAGGTAACCATAGTCATAATTACTTATTCTTTTAGCTCCTCCTAGTTCTGGTAAATCGATTAAACATGCTACTTTTATAACATTTCCTCCTAGACGTTCTACTAATTTGATAATCGCCTCCATGGTTCCACCAGTTGCCATTAAATCATCAATTATAGCAACGTTTTGACCAGGTTTTATTGCATCTTTGTGAATTTCCAAAGTATCCGTTCCGTATTCTAAATCATACTCTTGCGCAATAGTTTCTCCTGGTAATTTATTTGGCTTTCTAACAGGAACATATCCTTTATTTAATTTATACGCAACAGGAGCTGCAAACATAATTCCTCTTGCTTCTGGACCAACAATAACATCTACATCTTCTGGTATTTGACTTGCTAGAAAATCAATTGCAAGATGATAAGCAAATGGATCCTTTAAAATAGTTGTAACATCTTTAAAGTTAATTCCAGTTTTTGGATAATCACTAATTCTTCTTAAAGTTAATGATAATTTAAGTTTTACAAGATAATCTATCATTCTCTTATATTCTTCATTATGTGGTAGTAACTCTTCACTATCCATTAGACGAAACATCTCTTCTATACTTACAAAACTGATATCAGAAACTTCTTCTTTTTGAATAATAATATCTTCCTTTTTTATATTTTGTCTTGCTATAAATACATCAACTAATTCATTACTATCAATATCATCATATCTTAATCTTTCATGAATAGTTCCAAAGAACTCTACATTTTCTAACTCTAAATCAACACCTAACTCTTCTTTTGTTTCTCGAAATAAAGCATCTATAGAACTTTCTTTCGCACTTACATGCCCTCCAACAGAAATATCCCATGTATTTGGATATAATTTTTTATCTGCGCATCGGCGTTGAAGTAAAATTTCTCCCTCATCGTTAATAAGCCACAAATGGATTGATCTATGTAGTCTCCCTTCTCTATGAGCTACATCTTTATCAATAACCCCTATTACTTCTCCTTTTTCATTTAATTCATCAATTATTTCTTTCATATTTTTTTATCCTTCCTATTTTTTTATTAATTTTTTTACCTTCTCTTTTTCTTCTTCATCAACTGGTATTAATGATTCTTCATTGGAAACGGCATTAATTACCCTTGCAAAGTAATTTGATAAATCCACTTCATGATACCATTTCTCCCTCTTTACATCCTCTGGAACATAGGTAACATTCGTAGTATATAAAGTATTAAAAATACCATGTTTGAATGCATCATTAAATCTGTGTATGCTTTTTTCTCCATCCGTAAATAATGGAAATGTTTCCATAATATCAATTCTTTTGGCACCTTTCTTTTTTAATTCTGATGCAACATCTAAGACCGATTCTCCACTAGCAATCATATCATCAACAATAATTACATTTTTCCCAAATACATCTTCTCCTAAGTACTTGTGTTCAACTAAAGGATTTTTCCCATTTATTACTTTGGAATAATCCCTTCTTTTATGAAACATTCCAATGTCTACTCCTAAGATATTTGCAAATGGAATTGCACGACTTACAGCTCCCTTGTCTGGAGCGATGACAATAGTTTTATCTCTTTGAAATCCTTCACTCAACAAAAATTCTTTTAAAAGAACGTAAGTTGGTAATAGATTATCAAATGTTGTCTTCCTTAAGGTGTTTTGACATACGACAGGATTATGGGCATCTAAAGTAATGATTCCATCTACATTTCTAGTTTCTAAATCAATCAAGCCTTCCTTGCAATCAAGAGACTCATCCAGATCTTTTGGTTTCTTATCTTGTCGTGATTCATATAATAGTGGCGTTACAACGTGAATGGACTTTGCTCTACCATCTATTGCCGAAATAACTCTTTTAATATCTTGGAAGTGATCATCTGGACTTTTCATATAAATTCTTCCTCGAGAATAATAGCAAGACTCTTCTCCATAGTTCCCTACATCGGATAAAATGAAGATTTTCTCTCCTATCACATCATCACGTAATGTTGCTTTTCCCTCAGCATTTGAAAATCGATCCAAATGTATAGCAATTCTCTTATCATGAGAATCATCTCGAATAACTTTTAAATGCTCATTTACAAGGTCTCCAAACTTTTGGATATTTGGCATAATAATAAGTCTCGGTTCTCTACTCATATCTTTTTCCTCCTTCAACACCATCAGTATATATCGAATTTCTCATAATTTTTTTAAAAGCATGTTAACCAATAGTAGAATTTTCTTGCACTTTTTGTATTGGTTAGGTATAGTAATTCTGAGGTGTTACTATGAATCGTTATGAACTTGGAGATCATATATATAACCTTAGGGTTAAACGAGGCCTTACACAAAGAGATGTGGCTGAGAAATTATCCATTTCCGATAAAGCTATTTCCAAATGGGAAAACGGAACTTCTCAACCATCAGTTTACAATTTACAAAAGTTAGCAGATATATTTGATATAACTTTGGAAGAATTATTGAAAGTTTCAAAAGAAAATCAAGAGAAGCAAATTACTAAAATCGTAATTACAGGAGGAATATTGTCCGGAAAAAGTACCTGCTGCCGTGAAGTAAAGACTCATTTTGAAAAAAAAGGTTATAAAGTTGTTATTGTTCCATCTATGGAATCTATATTAGATAGCCATGGATTTGCCGATTTTAATAATTATGGAGAACTACTAAGAAGCCGACTAAAATTTGAAAAGATATTTAATGATTTAGTGCAAGCTATGGATGCCAATAAAATATTGGTACTATATGATGGTGCTAGTTTAGATGTTAAAAGTTGGTGTTCAAAAAGAGAATTCACCACCATTTGTAATACTCTATCCATATCTCCTGAAAAGGTGCGAAATTCATATGACGCAGTATTTCATTTAAAAAGTATTGCCAAATGGGATACCAAACTTTTTGATAGATTAAATGATAATAAAAATATAGATTCTTCCCTAGCAATTTCTCATGATGATAAAATAATTGATTCTTGGATTGCTCATGCCAATTATAGAATGATTGATTGTAATATTTCTATAGAAAACAAAGCAAAAAAACTAATTCAAGAAATCGCCAAATTTTTAAATGAAGATGAAAGGTTTTATATTGAAAAAAAA
>CAMXBB010000167.1 GCA_947179265.1 uncultured Bacillota bacterium | reverse complement strand
ATATAAATTAGATTGTTTATAGAAAGCTTTTACTAAAATATTATTTAGTTAAAGAAATAATTATAAGAAAGAATTTTTATAGAGGGGATTAAGCTATGGAGCAAGAACTTATTAAAAATATGATAGACTTATTTTTAAAAGTTGATTATGGAAATTACACTGAACTAATTAAAACTAGATATAGAAGTTTGGTTGAAGTTAGAGAAAGATTTATCATAGAAGGTGGGGTTGTTACCAAGACAAGTCAGTTTTTAAGACCTACTGATGGAATAAAAGGATCTCACTGGGCTCCTCCACTTGTTGTAGATGACTTTTGGAATGTTCTTTTGCTTCTTAGTAATTATTTATCTCAACTAAAAAAAGATGAGTTCTCAATTGAAGATGTGGTCTGCTGTATACTTAAAACAACTTGGCTTTATTTTGGTTCTCCATCACCTCATAAGCAAAGAGAAATATATTTACAAGCTTCTAACAATGATGCAAAAGCGGTCTCAATAAAAGAATTTTATCAACAAAATGCTGCATGTTGTTTAGAAAGAAATACGCTTGCTCATAATTTAATGTTATTTGTAGGTATAAAAAGTTATTTAATTCTCGGTTTCTTAGGAAATGATAATAAATCAAATGAAAGACATGTTTTTACATTAATAAGTCATGATGGACAATATTTTTTAGTAGATTATGCATGGCCAACAATAATACGAGTTGATGGTAAAGTAATAGGTGGAACAATGAATTTAATATCTCTCTCTATGGAACAATATGAAACACTGATGAATACGAATGATAATATTGAAGTTACTCGTATAGGTACAATCGATAATGGCATACCTAAAGATAAAAGTACATTTACATATAGAAGAAGTAAAGATAGTTTAGAGAAGAGACAAATACAAAATACAAATGGTAAAGGAATTATATAGTAAAATATAGAGGCAATAGATTCGCGCATGTTCGACAAAATAAGTATATTGAAACATAAAGACATGTTTGTTATAATTAAATTGTGAGAAGCAATTATTCCTTTGGGATGATGCTTACCACTGTTTTGGGTGCATCTTTATTCAATAGAATAAGGATGCTTTTTAAATTTAGTCCTTATCGACTAACTTTAAAATTATAATTATTAGTATAAGAACAATTAATTCTTGCACATTAATCATAACATCACTTTCCTTTACTACAACCAAAACCCCTGAATAAATAATCCCAAAGGCAAGAAAGTGATAAGCATCTTTTGCTTCTCAGGTAAGTTATTATAAGTATTAAAAATATACAATCAATAGATTCGAGTGTATTCGACATAACTTCTAATATTATTACAATTAATAAGCTTAAGTGTTATAATACGAATGAGGTGTTGATTATGATTAATATAGTATTATTTGAACCAGAAATACCTGGTAATACAGGTAACATAATGCGTACGTGTGTAGCAACTAATTCTAAACTTCATTTGATTAAACCATTAGGTTTTTCCTTAGATGAAAAGTATATAAAGAGAAGTGGAGTAAACTATATCGATAAATGCGACTATATAGTATATGAAAACATTGAAGATTTCTATAGTAAAAATGAAGGAACATTTTATTATTTAACAAGATATGGACATAAACCACATACTTCATTTGATTATAGTGATAGTAAGGAAAATATTTATTTTGTATTTGGAAAAGAATCTACAGGTATACCACCACATCTACTAAAACCACATATAGATCATTGTATGCGCATGCCAATGACAGATAATGTAAGAGCTTTAAATCTTTCTAATACAGTAGCTATAATGGTTTATGAAGCACTTAGACAACAAGATTATAATGATTTATTAAGAGATGAACCACATAAGAGTATCAGTTTTATCGAAGATAGTGAAGAGTAAAAAAATAAAAGAGGATGATTATTCATCCTCTTTTTCTTCTTCTTTATCGTTGTGTTCGCACTCGCAATCTTCACAATCGCAATCTTCACAACAACACTCGTCTTCACAATCTTCACAATCACATTCGTGTTTACATTCGCATTCATCATCGGATTCATGCTTTTCATTTTTATCTTGTTTCTTGTTTTCTTGTTTTTCACTTTCTTCGATTATATCTATAGCAAGTACTGGACAAGCTTCCTCAGCGTCTTTTGCTGCATCAGTTGCGATTTCGTTTATTACTGTTGAAATTCCTTCATCGTTAAAATCGAAATTTTCAGGATCGATAGCAACACATGCTCCACATCCAATACACTTTTCTTGATCAACTTTTACTATACTCATTTTATTTCCTCCGTTCTAATTAAATTATACAAATTTACAATAAAAAAAACAACTTGTATATACAAATATTGACTTTATATGATAAAATTCTATTGAATAGGGTGGATATAAATGCAATCTAGAATGGAAAAATATAACTCTAATGATAGTAAAGTTAGTTCACGTACCCAAAAAAATCAATCTCTTTATGAAGAAGTACGTAATACTACTTTAACTGATTTTGATGTTAATTCTAATGTTTCTATAATCGAAGAAGATGCTTCATCAATCGATGTTAGAAAAGTTAGAAAGTTTTTAGATGAAAAATATAATGATGACGCCCCAAAAAGAAGAAGTATTGAAGTTCCTGAGTTTGATGAACCAATTATCGAAGAACCACTACAAGATACCAAAGAATATGATATTAATGCTATTTTAGAAAAAGCTAAGAAAGGTAAGAATGTTGATTATAGTAAGGAACGTCTAAAGAAAATTAGAGATGCTCAATATGAAATCTTGAACAATTTAGATTTAGAGTTAAAAAAGGTTGAAGAAGCTAAAGTAAATCATGTTAGAAAAGAAGAAGAGGATAATCTTATCAACTTAATAAATACAATTACTGAGTTAGAAATAAAAAATAAAACAAACATATCTAAGGAAGCTTCAGGTGCTTTAGATCTTTTAAGTGATTTAAAGGATGATAGCGATGAGGAAGCTGCAGAACCTGATGTATCTGTTGCTGAAGCCCCAGAAGAATCTAAAGAAGAAACTGATAGTGATGATGAAACAGGAATTGAAGAAGAAGTAATTAAAGAAGAAAAAGAGGAAGAAAATAAAAAGGAAGAACATATAGAAGAAACCTTGAATAAATTAGATATTGATGTTTCAAAATATGATGATTTTGCAGATGTTGCTAAAAAGGATACAGGAGTATTATTCTTAAAGATAATTATTTTCCTACTTGTAATTGCTTTAGTAATAGGTGCTGTATATATTTTAGATGGTATATTAGAACTAGGATTATTTGTAAAATAAAATAATAAACCTCCATAAGGAGGTTTTATTTATTTATAATAATGAATAAGTTTTAATATGAAAAGGTTTAAATGTAAAAAATTAAAAGCATCTCATATCGATTTTCTGGTTATAATTGTTATTTTAGTTAGTTTAGTTATGCTGCATTTCTATAACAGAAATATATCTCCTAAAATAATAGATATCGCTATTTCTAAAACTGATGAAATAAATACTTTATTGATAAAGAAAGATATCTTACCT
>CAMXBB010000166.1 GCA_947179265.1 uncultured Bacillota bacterium | reverse complement strand
GAATACTCTACCATCTCTTGATAATCTTTTATTACCAATTGATTAATATGTTCACTAATAGCTTTGACGATTAAGTTTTCACTATCTGCTATATAATTATAAGAATGAGCAAAAATCTTTTCTCCCTTACTATTATTTAAATCCTCTTTCTTTTCAGCAATATTTAAATCATCAACAAAGTTTACCTTATCACTATTACCTTCAATAATACCATCAAGAACTAATCTAATGCTATTATCTACATTACCTTCCATCAAATTTAATTCAGTTCTATCAGTATTAGTAAATAATGAAGATATTGTTTTTCTTGCTTTATCATATGCTTTATCATTCAAATTAATATCTTCTTCAGTATACTTTATCTCCCCAGTTTCTTTAATACAATTCTCTTCAGGACATACTTCATATACTTTCTCTTTACTAACAAGTTTTATACTATTATCCTTAAGTAAATAAATATAATATGTGATACTTAAATGTTCATAATCTAGAATATATTTATAATTATAATCGAATTGATTATTAATAAATTCTGGTTTCTTTGTTGTTCTTAGCGGTTCTTTAGGTTTATTTGCCATTTCTTGTTTACTATTATAATCTTTTATTAAAATAATTAATACTATACTTGATATAATAATTACACTAACTATTACCAAATATAGATATTTTTCCTTCTTACTTTTACTATTCTTCACACTATCCATAAACAACACTCCTACCTATATTATACTAAACAAAAAATGAAAAAAAAGGTGCAATTTTATATTTGACACCTTTTTAGCCCTAATAATCGATATCTTTGTCACATTTTGCTTCACTTAATGTCTTATAAAATACTAATATCTTATCCGTTTCACTTGCTCCAACTTTGATTTGATATATTACACTTTCAGAAGCACAAACTCCACAAGTATAATTAACATTAAAATATATTTTATACGTATCAAGCTCAAATTTAGTATTAGAATAACTCAAATTTTCTCGACATCCAGTTGGAGTTGCTGTAAGTAATAAATATCTACTTCCATTGAATTTATCTTCAGATAATTCATTACCAATTATATTTATGTTATTCTTCTTTTGTTCTTCAATATAGGTTTTATAATCATCATAGTTATTAATGAATACGTACTTGTATTTACTTAAATCTTGTTGTTCATATTCTTTATCATAATCAATTATTTTTGATTTTTCCTTCTTATTAATTGAGAAAACTAAACATAAAGCTCCAGCTAAAACAAATATAATCATGATTACATACATTATCTTTTTATTCTTCATATTACACCTCATAGTAATTCGTTGGTCATATTATAACAAAAAAAATTAATTTTACAAATTAATTTTTTTCTTATCTATCTTGCAAATAAAATCTTCTCTGATTTATATTGTTTAATAACTACTACAAACATTACTACAATAAATATTAATGTTGATAATATCATACCAATAACCCCTATTGGATCAAGATTACCATTAACAGAATCTCCAAACACTAAAGTGAAATTTAAGAAAGGAATTAAAGAAAGTATAATCGTATTCTTAACTTCGATCATAAATGCTATCATTCCAGGGAAGAAACTGATAAATTGAATAGGAGTTAAAGCACTTTGAGCTTCTTTAAATGTTTTACTCTTACTTGCAATAGCAATACATAATCCACTTATCAAGAATGAATAAAGGATTATTATAAGAAGAGCTATCAAAATACTTTGAGCTGATAACATTATATTCATGTCTTTATATATTGCAAAACAATTTCCTGATATTATTAAAGATATAATCGCTAATATCAAACTTAATACCCCAGTAGCAATAGCAAATATAGTTATATTTAAATATTTACCTATTATAATATCACGAGCTTTAATTGGGAAAGTAAGAATTGTTTCTAAAGTTCCTCTTTCTCTTTCACCTGCTGTAGCATCAGTTGCTGGATATGTTGTTGATATCGTTATAGCCATTATAATAAATAGCAATGCATATTGAGTCATATAATCAACAAAGAAATTACTATCCTCTTCACTATCTATAATATTTTCTTCAAAACTAATAACATTCATAAACTCTATTGGTTCAATATTAGCACCAACTAAAATATTAGCTTGTAGATAGGCTTTATATCCTTCTAAGAAACTAAGGAAAACTTCTTCTCCTTTGCTTGATGATTTACGATTAACTATTAGTTTATTAGCTAATCCATCATCACTTTTAGAAACGAAGTAATCGATTTCACCATCTTTTAATTTTTGGGATAACTCATCAAAAGTTCCAATAGTTACATCAAGTTCAAGAGTATCTACAATTTGCTTTTCAATTTCATTTAATTCATATGCAAAAGATATTTTTTTAGCATCTTCTTCTTGTTGGGTTATTTGAAAATCAAATAACGCTGACATACCAATTACAATAAGAGGAATAAATAGTGGAATCATTAACATCATCATTAATGATTTTCGATCCCTAAAAGTTTCGCGCATCTCTTTTTTTAATATCTTAAATATACTATTCATTATAGGCACCTCCAATTAATGTAAAGAAAGCATCTCTAAGATTTGTGGTCTTAGTTGATTTCTTTATGGCATCAGGTTCACCTATCTTAATTACTTTCCCTTTATTAATCATTACTACTCTATCACATATATTTTCAGCTTCTTCCATATAATGAGTTGAATAAAGTATTACTTTTCCACGTTTTTTTTCGGATTTTATAAAATCAAGTATTATCTGGCTAGAGATAATATCTAATCCACTAGTAACCTCATCTAATACATAATACTTAGGATCATGTATCAAGGTTCTAGCAAGACCTATCTTTTGTGTTTGACCAGTTGATAGATTACCAATTCGATTGTATAAGAACTCTTCCATCTTTAGAGTTTTAGAAATTTCTTCGATTCTTTTCTTCCTTTTGTCTTTCGGTACATCATATATATCACAACACATCATTAATAACTCATACCCCGTTAATGAATTATAAAGTTTAGTATTTCCAGATAAAAAAGCAATATTTTTCTTGATTTCTAATTCATTTTTAGCAATTGTTAAATCATCAAATTCGATTGTTCCTTCTGTTGGTTCTAAAATCCCTGCAATCATTCTTAATAGAGTTGTTTTACCTGCTCCATTTGGTCCAAGTATTCCAACTATTTCTCCATCCTTTGCTTCAAAAGATATTCCATCATCAGCATAGAATTCTTCACGTTTTTTACTTTTGGTATATCTTATAAATTTTTTTCTTACGTCTTTTACTTTTAACATATATCCTCCTACTTATACACTTTTAGTATATCAAAAATAAAACTACTACCAAAATAAAAACGTAGAATACTAATCTACGTTTACATGATTTGTTTCTTGATTATCTATTGATTCATTATTAGGTAATGGTGTTTGTCTTAATTGACCTAATGTTTGTTGATCAGGAAGGGATTTAATATTCTGATTTTTTTGAACTACTGGCGGCTCCTCCACCTTCTCTTTTTCTTCTGGCTTTTCTTCCTTTTCGGGTTCTTCTTTTTTATATTTTTTTCTTATAGAGCTAATTAAT
>CAMXBB010000165.1 GCA_947179265.1 uncultured Bacillota bacterium | reverse complement strand
GATTCAGAACAGATATTATCACCAATATGAGCATCATCTAAAAATAAGAAGAAAATTTCTAACATAAATATCACCATTACTAAAGTAATTATAGCATTTATCTCATAATTAATATATAAATATATCTAAAAACTTTACATTATTTAATAAGTCTTATAATATCTCTTTCACTTATTTGAGCTTCTTTAATAGGTAATCCATATAACAAACATTCCTCTACCGAATAAGAAACATCACTACATTTTAAACCTAATACGTGTTCATAAAAACCTTTAAATTCTTGAGTATTATATAATTTCATTAATCGATTTATTAAAAAGTATTTGTATATATCATAATATCCTTCATCAAAACCCTCAAGAATCTCTAACATCTTCAAATGACTCATAACATCAGCATTTATTTCGATGGGAAATAAATCATGACTTTCATTATAAATAGCTCTTTTCAACTCAGATACAATACTGATGGATGGAATATCAATATATGAAAAACAAATACTATATACATAAGATATATAGTCTTTTATAGTATCTACTCTTCTCTTTTGTAAAGCATGATTTAATTCATGAATCAATGCAAAAGCTAATAGATAGTTAGTTGGTAATATTTTATTACGATCTATTACCTTTTTTATTTCATCCCAATTTATACATATAACACTCCTTTTTAAGTCATATGCCATCATCCGTTTTATACCTTTATTTACCTCTAAATCAACATCTTCACTTATTCCATATATTATGCGAAAAAGATATGAAAGATCTCTAAGCTCAGCATTAGTAAAAATATGTTCAGATTTCAATAGAGTTCTTATCTCTTTCATACCTTTTCTCCTTTTAATGATATATTTTAAAATAAAAATACAGATTACTCAATAATCTGTATTATTCTTTTTATTAATCATATGATATTCATTACTTTACACGTTCTTGCTATCTTTCATTAATCTTTCAACTTCATCAATGGAAATTCCCATTGAATCGGATATCTCTTCTAGATTCTTTCCTAAAGATTGTAATATTCTAATAGTTTCTTTTCTTCCTTGTTCGAGCCCCTGTTCAATACCTTGTTCAATACCTTGCTCAATACCTTGCTCGAGCCCCATTTTAAGTCCTTCTTTCATACCTAATTCTCTTTGTTCTCTTCGGTGAAATTCATCATAATCATAACAAAGTATTCCATCTTCATTTATATGATATAAATCATCAGTTAATTGTTCCATCATACTATCACCCCTGTATAATTTTCTTATTTTACTCATATCTTCACATACAAAGACATAAAGTAATCTCTCTAGTTTTGATTCTTTCATTCCACTAACCTTATTATATGATAATTTATTTAGATATTCCATATTTATATCATATATTTCAAACAAATCATTTCTTTTGACATTATATTTTTCTTCTCTAACATTACTCTTATAAATAAACTTATTTTTACCAAAATAATCATAATTATTGATGTTTATCTGGATAACTGGTTTATAGATATCTTTATCTCCTGGTTTGACCTGCCTTAAAATTAAATGACACATATATCTCATATTCTTATTTACTGCTAAATCACTATAATTATAGTTGATTTCAATATTTATGACATTATCTTTTAAGGAATACATATTATCAACATAACTATACTTGTAATTAACATTATCATTTATGCGATTACTTTCATATCTCAAATTATCATACACATCTCTATATGGTAAGTCGAGTATTGCACTTATAATAGTTGATGTATATTGTTTATATTTTTCATTGCTTAACACTAAATTTATTATTTTATCATTAAAATATGGATTCATAATTAATCCCTCCCCATAATACTTGTACAGGAAGAATTTTTATTTTACTCTAAAAAAATTAAAAAAGAGATAATTTTATCTCTTTTTCAAAATTTCTAAATATATTCATTTATTTTATTTAGAGTATCTTCATCTAAAACTTTTTCAATATAAATACGATTATTATAAAGATGTAATATGCTCTCATACTCTTCTAATTTTTTTAAAACATCCATCAATGATTTACTAACTGCATTTTTACTAACATCATTATTAAGAGCAATTTCTTCCATTGTTAGATTATCAAAATAATAATCTTCAAAATAAGCTCTTTGCTTGTCGGTTAAAAGCCCTTTATAATAATCATAAAGAGCCGTTATATATATTTGCTCATCCATTACATCATATCCTTAAACAATCCATAGATATAATCTTCAATATCAAATGGTCGTAAATCTTCCATGCCTTCACCTAAACCAATAAATTTAACAGGAAGTCCAACGGTTTCTTTGATAGCCAAAACAATACCACCTTTTGCTGTTCCATCTAGTTTAGTTAAAACGATACCAGTTATATTCGTAATATCTTTGAATGCTTCTGCTTGACTTATACCATTTTGTCCAGTTGTTGCATCGATAATAAGTAAAGTCTCATGAGGCGCATTGGAAATATGTTTGCCAATAACCTTATTAATCTTCTCTAACTCATTCATAAGATTTACCTTATTTTGTAAACGACCTGCAGTATCAATTAAGACAATATCAGCTTTTTCTTCTTTTGCCATTACAAGTCCATCATAGATTACTCCAGCAGGATCAGTATTTTCACGCCCATAAAATAATGAATCTGTTCTTTCTGCCCATTCCTTTAATTGAGGAACAGCACCTGCTCTAAAAGTATCTCCAGCAATAAGCATGACCTTTTTGCCTTCCTTATGATATTTATTAGCAAGTTTACCAATAGTTGTCGTCTTACCTACTCCATTTACTCCAACCATTAAAATTACAGTTGGTCCTTCTTCAGCAATATTAATCTTATCAGTTAAAGATTCACCTTCAACATATATCATAAATAGTTCATCAACAATAACCTCAGTTAAGAAGTTAGTATCGGTAATATTTTCATGTTTAACTCTATCTCGCAAACGATCAATAAATTTAAATACTGTATTAACACCTATATCGGCTTTGATTAAAATTCTTTCAAGTTCTTCATAGTATTCATCTGTAACTTTAGTAAATCGATGCCCTAATAAAGTTAATTCTGATACAAATTCTTTTCTAGTCTTTTCTAAACCTTTATCATACTTAACTGTGTCTTGTTCTTTCTCAGTTAATTCTTCTATTTTAACTTCTTTCTCTTCTACCTTTTCAACGATTTCTTTTTTACCTAATATCTTTTCTTTAAATTTTTGAAATAATCCCATATTATCACCCTCCTAAAACAATACGATAGTAATCTTTAGAAATCAATAATTTACTAATTTGAAATTTTAGATTTACTATGGCATTTATATTATCGATATATTCTTGATCTACTTCTTCACCATTAAATGGTTCGAACTTCTTAGATAAATAGGTATATCTTCCTTTATCAGTAATCCATGATTTATTATTAAATATTACTAAATCATCAGAATTAGAAAATATATCATTACCAATAAGTAGCCTTGAATCATATTTTACTCCAAATAGATTAAGAAGTGTCGGTAATAAATCTAAACTGGAAGTATATTTATTTACTTCTTTTCTTTCCATCTTACTATTATAG
>CAMXBB010000164.1 GCA_947179265.1 uncultured Bacillota bacterium | reverse complement strand
TCTTTATATAGAATAATACTTATGAAATCTATTTTTAAGACAATAGAAGGGGATTTGGGTTATATATGATAAAGATATCACTATAGGAGCAAATACTCTATTCCCCTTCTCTTTTGTATACAAAAAGAGGTGTTAAACACCTCTTGATTGAATCTCAGCAATTTTTTCAAATACTTCAGCGGCATTCTCGGTATTGATTACATCATATCCTAACTCTCTTAACGCTTGTACCTTAACTGTATTTAATTGTTGTGTACGACTTAATTTCTCCTCATTACGTGATTCTATCTCTTGCAAGAACCTATTTCTTGATTCAATTACCCTACTCTTACTAGCTGCCCCACTATTATTTAAAGTAAATGCTGAATGGATTATACCTTCAAAGATATATTGCTTATCTTCGTCGAATCTAAATACATTAGGTTGAGTAAATCCAGTAGCTTTAGATAGATATCCAAGTAGATATTTAATCTCTGGAACATTATCCATGCTTTGTAGCATATGATATACATATTGCAATGCATAGAAGTTTTCTTCATGATTATCTGATTCAACTAACTTTTCTTTTATTAAGAAAGTAATATCACTGATTAGAGCATGTTCCTCTTTTTTTAAACCTTTTAAATCTAAATAATCATTTTCAGTAGCTTCTTTAACACCTTCAGTTAATCTATTTTCTACAGCTAATAGGTAATCAGTAGTAACTTTAATGCCAGCTACTGTATCCTCATCACCATCAGCTATATCTAATAACTTAAGTAGTAATATTTTCTTTTCTTTTGGCCATTTATTTATATTTTCAAGTTCAAGATAATTATATACCATTTGTCTCGAAACACCTAAATACTTTGCTAATCTAACTTTAGAAATTCCTAATTCTTGTAATAACTTATTTAATTGTTCCATTTTACGAACTTCCCTTCTCTATTTTACATATTAATCATATCAACTTACTTTACACATGTCAAGAGTTTACATAAAAAATATTAATATAGAGAATTCTTACTTGATTTATACCATTTTTATTTAATAACTAGCACTTTTATATTTTTAACTAATTGGATATCTAATAAATATTAATCATAAAGATATATAACGTAATGAGGATCATCAAAAAAATTCATGATAAGACGAGTCTACAATAATATAGCCTTTATAATTGTCATTAGAATTATTACTTTAATCAGTATATAGTAAATAAAGTTTACCTTTTACTATACAAAAAAAGCCACATAAATGTGACCTTTTATTATGGCTTTTTGATATATTGTTTAACTTTTTCATTTGTAACTTGAGATGGGTCTAATAAAAGCTTTGCAACCTCTAACCAACCTATTCTCCAGTCATAACCAGCCCTTAATACACCCTTCTTAGTTAAATCTTCTGGGGTTATCAATTTATTATGATATGAAGGGAATAATATCCTTTTTTCAACTCTCTCATCAAGATTTGATAATCGATCATCTACTTGAACATCAGCTCTAATCAAATGTTTAGCATTAGTAAAAATAAAATTCTCAGGTAATAAAATCGGTAAAGATGATATTAAATAATTATATTTATCCGCAAATAATCTACCAGAACCAAGAATATTAAAAGGATTAACACATGATGAACAAATAAAGATATTATAAAGGCGATTTAATTCTTCTATAACCTCTTTAGCGTATGGTAGAAGTTCAGCATGTTCATATAGATTTCTTCCATCTAAAAAGCGATTAAAATCATCAAATCTCTCTTTAGGAATAGCAACCTCGTCCATATAATATTCCGTAAAGTCATCTACAACATATGATGTTCCCATAAATTCATTGATTGCTTCTAGAAATCCCGGAAAGCAAACAACCTCATCAACGTCTAATAATAAATCTTTTTTCTTTTCCATAAACTTTCTCCTAATGTCATTTATTATACCAGACTTTAATCAATAAAAAAATAGCATAAAGCTATTTTCTAATTCTTACTTACTAATCCTGATACAAGAGTACAATTTCCTGTACTAGTGCTGAAATAAGCATTTATATATTGGTATTTTCCTACTATCCATGTATATTCAACACTATAAGCACTTTTCTTTATTTGAATGCCTTCTACATTTCCGAAATAAGATTTCATTTGATTATAATTAATTTTTTCTTTATTATTAATCTTTTTTTCAAGCTCTGAATATCTTGCAAAAGATACGCCAGACATTATATGTTTTTCTTTATTTAAATCTAAAGATATTTCCGAAACCTTTCCGTTAGATATAGCTATTTTTACCTTTTCTTCGTTAGGAAAATCCCATTCATAAGTTTTATAGTATTCACTATCATAAGTATTTTTACCTTTGCTTCCCATAACTATCTCAGCTTGATCTTGGATATATGTTAAATCAATCTTATTCAAACAATCTATTGGACTTACGCACTTTTCCAAGTTGGTTGGAGTATCGCTACTCGCAGCTGTCGTTGTAGATGTAGTTGAACTTGATGGTCTTGTAGAAGTTGTACTGCTTGTTGATGAGGTTGGAACATCATTATTAGCTTCCCCACTAGTAGTCTTTTCTGTTGTTGAAGTCGTTCTATTATCACTATTTGAGGATGTTTTATCATCATTAGCATCTCCTTTATTGTTTAAAATCAATACCACTAAAACAATAATTATAATGAATAAAACTGCCGCAATAATGAAAAATAACTTATTATTGCCGGTATTATTAATTGGTACATTAGGGTTATTTGCTTGTTGAGGAGCTACCCCTTCAGCACTCTTATCGATTGGAGAACCACACATCATACATATTGCATCATTTTCATTAACTTTGTTTCCACAAATCTTACAAATCATTTTATCTACCTCATTACTTATTTCATTATATCATTACTATTCATAAATTAACTTTTAAAAGTCATAATCATAAACTACTTTACATAAAAAAAGAGCATTAAGCTCTTCCTGCATACTTACCATCAGCAGTTGAAATGATAATTTTTTCCCCTTGATTTATAAATAGAGGAACCTTTACAACATAACCAGTTTCAATCTTAGCATCTTTTTGAGCATTATTAGTTGTATTTCCTTTTACTGCTTCGCTAGTTTCAACTACTTCATATTCAATTTTCTCTGGTAATTGTATTCCAAGAATTTCTCCTTCATACATAGATATAGTTATATCTAATCCTTCTTTTAAGAATTTAACTTGATCAGATAATTTATCCTCAGGAATTTCCATTTGTTCATATGTTTCATTGTTCATGAATACATATGATTCTCCCATAGAATATAAATATTGCATTTGTAATCTATCTACTCTTGCTCTTTCAATCTTGATATTAGTATTATAAGTATCTTCAACTAATGCTCCTGTTCTTAAATTTCTTAATTTCATCTTCATGAATGCTGAACCTTTACCAGGTTTTACATGTTGAAATTCTTCGATTAAGCATAGCTTTCCATCGATTATAATAGTCATACCATTTTTAATATCATTTATATTAATATTCATATTTCGTGTGTCGGCGTCTGCCGACGCACCCCTTTCTATTACAACAAATTCACAGCTTGAAAGAGCAACGGCAAATTCATACTATGAGGTCATCTTTGAAGCGGAAGGCGGAACACCTCCGTATACATTTGCTACATCGGATGATAC
>CAMXBB010000163.1 GCA_947179265.1 uncultured Bacillota bacterium | reverse complement strand
CGCTAAAGCTATATATTCCATATAACATCAACTCCAATATATCAAAATAATTATAACATGAAAAAACAGGATATTTATACCCTATTTTCCTCAATATATTTTCTTACCTCTTCAGCATCATCTAAGTGATGTTTTTCATGACCAACAATTTGGTAATCTTCATGACCTTTACCTAGAATAAGTACTGTGTCATTATCTTCAATCATATCCAGAGCATATCTAATAGCTTCTACTCTATCAGTAATCTTAATATAATTATCCTTTTTTACACCTGCTAAGACATCTTTAAGAATCTCTTCAGGATCTTCAGTACGTGGATTGTCACTAGTAAATATTACGAAGTCAGAATTTTCTGATGCAATACTACCCATAATAGGTCTTTTCTTAGCATCTCTATCTCCACCACAACCTACAACAGTTATGACTCTTCCCTTTTTATTTTCATTGAAAGCTTCAACAATCTTTAAAACAGCATCTGGTGTATGCGCATAATCAACAACTGCTTCTCCACCTTTAACAGCTATTTGTTCACATCTTCCTTTAGGGGCATAGATATCAGAGGTTACTCTTATAATTTCATCTATGCTAAATCCCATACTATTAACTAAAGCAAGACAAGTCATATAATTATATACATTAAATCTACTTCTTAAATTAGTATTAACTTCATAGTTTTCACCATTTGCTTCAAAACTGATATGAGTTCCTTTAGGTATATCTTCATACCCTTTTATCTTATAATCTTCACCATTAAAACCTAATGTTAAAGAATTACTATAAGCACTTAACCATTTAGAACCAACTTCATCATCAATATTAACAATCATAGGTCCAGAAAGTTGTTTTAATATAAGCATTTTAGCATTCAAGTAATTCTCCATAGTTAAATGATAATCCAAATGATCTTGAGTTAAATTAGTAAATGCAGCTACTTTAAAATTTAAACCTTTTACGCGCATTTGATCAAGAGAATGACTACTAACTTCCATCATAATATTCTTACAGCCTTTACTCTTAGCTGTTAATATCAATTCATATAGATCTAAAATATTAGGTGTCGTATTAGGTAATTCTACTACTTCCTCATCAGGTATATAAAAACCAATTGTTCCAATGTAAGCAGTTTTAGCTCCTAATTTATTTAACAACTGATAGGTTAGATATGCTGTGGTTGTCTTACCATTAGTTCCTGTTACCCCAATAATATTAAGTTCATTAACTTCTTTACTATATTCACTACTTATATATTCAGTAAGCCATTTAGATGTATCTTCAACTAAAATCTTTTCGACACTTAGTTCTCTATCTTCACTAAGAACTATTCTTGTTGCTCCAAGTTCGATTGCTTTATCAATAAAGTCATGACCATCAACAGTCGCACCTTTTATAGCAACAAAAGTATCACCTTTTTCTATCTTCCTTGAATCAATCTTGATATTGATCATAATAATTCACCTCATATCTCTATAGTATGACTTCTCATTATTTCATACAACCATTGCAAATCCACATTGGTATTCGCTTAAGTCTAAATAATCCACATCAATTCAATTTTAATCTTCTAATAAGAACTAACCCTACTAAAGCTATTATTCCATACACAATATAATAGAAATATGTAAGTGAAATCAACAAATCATTTAAGAATAAATATCCAAATACTTCTATTAGAATTAAAACTAATAAAGTAATTATTGAACGTATATCAAAAACATATAACTCTTTTAAATCATTTTTCTTTCTATGATTAATAATATTTAAAACTAGTAACCCTAATGTTAATAAAGTTATAGTTATCAACATTATAATTGCTATAAAACCATTATTTGATTTTTGATTAGTAAAATAATTATCTAATCCAACATCAACTATTAAATCCTTTTTAACTATAAAATCATTTAACGAGGCTCTAATAGTATTATCTTCTACACCAAAGGTCATTCGGTTAGTTACATCATTATTGTTGCTATAGAACTTAACCTTCTCTTTATCTATCTTATCTTCAAAGTTAATAGTTAATCCCATATTAAAAATATCAACATTATAAACATTAGAGAAAACCCTATAGATAAAATCATCATTATTATTACCAAGATCATAATGATACTTTATTGAATATGTATATAATCCTGATGACATACCTTCAGTATTCTTGCCTAAATAAGCTTCAATATTATTAAATCCTTTTTTAGTATCTACGGAAATATCTTCACTACTGATATCTTTCACTTTAATATTTCGCTTATAATTTCGATTATTAAAATAAAGATTTTCTTTTGAAGGAAGATTCATTGTTATTCCATCAAAAGGAATTCCATCTACTAAGTTGAATGTCATTATTTCACTTACATCGATACTATTATCCTTATTAACATCGATTGTAATATCCATAACTTCAATACCTAATGTTGAAAAGATATAAGGGACATTATTAGAATATGATATTTCTTCATACTTAAAAGTTACTACAGGAACTATAGCAATTATAATAATCCACATAATTGTAAGTATGACCTTCCTCATATACCCCTCACTCTTTCTATTATCAATTATACAATAATATTAACTATATTAAAACATTATTTACCTTTATAATTACTGATACTTTTTATTCTACCCTTATTCATCGTGATTACTTCATCACTTATTTTCATAATGTTCTCTTCATTGGTAATAATTATTACTGTGTGATTCTTTCTTAAATCATTTAAAATTCTTTTTATCTTAGATATACCAATAGTATTTGGATGCTTAAATATATCATCAATTAATATTATTTTAGCATCCTCCAAAATTGCTCTTGCTATAGCTAATAGGATTTTTAAATCGCCACTGATATTCTCAGCATCTCTTACTAGTTTTGTTTTATATCCATCACTCAAAGACATGATACTATCGTGAATTCCTAAATACTTACATACCGTGATTTGATGTTTAATATTACTATCTATTAACGAAAGATTCTCTCTTATACTCATATCAAAGATAAAGGGATTTTCGCTAACTAAAACGATATTCTTAGCATAACTACTATTCGAATATTCGATTATATTTCTATCATCTAGTAAAATAGTTCCATCTGTTACATTCATCAATCGTAATATTAATTTAAATAAAGTTGTTTTACCAGCATTGTTATCTCCAACTAAAGCAGTTAAAGAATTACTTCTAAACACATGAGATACATCCTTAATAATAAACTTATCATTTATTTTATAAGATATCTTATCAAGCCTTAATTCACCTACAATATTAGTTGCATCATAATCTCCAAAAGTATTCATATCTCTACTTTGATAAGATAGTATATCTCTTATACGATCAACACTATTTAAATTTTTAGTTAATAAATTTAATTGTGTATATAGATTGGTAAATTGCGATTGAATATTCTCGTAATATCCAATAACTAATATTAAAGTTGCAACTAATAATTTATTATTTAAGATTAGATATACCAATATAACATAGATAAATATCTTACCTATTCCGAGTATCGTAGGTACTTGTACATATACACGATTATCATATATTGTTTCTAACTTATAATCATTTTTCCAATACCTTTTATAATCAATCAAATAATTAGCTAAAGTATCTTCCATATTAAAAGCATTTATCTCTTTATTACCATCTAATACTTGATTTAATAG
>CAMXBB010000162.1 GCA_947179265.1 uncultured Bacillota bacterium | reverse complement strand
ATTATATACTCCCCTTAGACATAAGTAATATATCATTAAATCTTTAATAGTCAAGAAAATACTAATTCCTTAGAATTAGTTTAATTATTTAGCATTAATTATTCCGTATTGATTATCTTTTCTCTTATAAAGAATAGATACACATTCTTCATCTACATTTTTAAATACGAAGAAATCATGATTTAATAATTCCATTTGAAGAATCGCTTCTTCTTCTCCCATTGGTTTAGAAGAGATATTCTTTCTTTTTACAATAACAGATTCTTCTTCTTCCTCTTCAGCATCAATAGTAGCAAAACCAACTGGTTCACTTACTCTAATACGATTTAGCTTAGTTTTATTTTTTCTGATTTGTCTTTCTAAAACATCAACGACTAAATCAATTGCTGCATATAGATCAGAATGCTTTTGTTCAGCTCTTAAAGTATATTTTCCTGTTGGGATAGTTACTTCGATAATCTCTTCACCATTTCTTACTCTTATAATAACATGAGCATCTATCTTATTAGGTTCATCGAAATACTTATTTAAACGTTCAAGTTTCTCCCCAACATAATTCCTGATTGATTCTGTTATATCAATCTTATCGCCACGAATGCTAATATTCATAACATCACCTTCCTAATTAGATTATAGCAAGGAATTGGAAAATATAAAAGATTTTTTATATTGCTTGGATTTCAACTTTTTCTTGAACGTCTTTAGCTTGTAAGCCTTTTACTGTTTCAACTAATTTAAAATCAACGATATCTCCCTCATTAAGAGTTTTATATCCTTCTTTTAAGATTTGGGAATAATGAACAAATATGTCATCAAGATTATCTACTTCGATAAATCCATAACCTTTTTCGTTATTAAACCACTTTACTTTTCCAGTCATGTGTACACCTTCTTCCTCTTTAATACAACATGATTATATAGTTTAAAACATCAAAAAAACGTCGAACCATGTCGACGAATTAATTTTTTTTAACAAATATCATACTTTTTTACTATTCTATCAATTTTTACTCCATTATCTAAGATCAAATTGCAATCGATATAGTTATATTCAATCACTTTATCATTATTTATTATCGTATTAGGATTGGCATAGTAAAAATTACCAGATAACTCACTTTTTATATCCATAAAAGAAGCTGTTAATAGATAACTATTACTTTTAGTATGAGCCAAAAGTCCATCATTAGTATCTTCTATGTAGTATATATCATCATCTATATCTGAGATATTCATTAGTAAAGCACCCCTTTATTCTCTCTAGATAAATCTCTTTGCTTTATTGTTTCTCTCTTATCATATAATTTCTTACCACGACACACACCTAATAATATCTTAGCTTTATCTCCTTTAAAATAAAGTTTTAGAGGAATAAGAGATACTCCTTGTAATTTTACCTCTTCTTTTAACTTTAGGATTTCTCTTTTATGAAGTAATAATTTTCTGCTTCTAGTTTCATCATGATTAAACCTATTACCTTCATCATATTTTGCTATATACATATTAAGTATAAAAACCTCATCATTTTTGATACGAGCAAAAGTATCCTTTAAATTAGTACTACCTTTACGTATAGATTTAATCTCTGTTCCCGTTAAAACTATTCCACACTCAATTTCCCTATCAACGAAATAATCAAAGTATGCTTTCTTATTTCTTATCTCTATCATTATGACCTCTTAGATGGTTTCTTGGATAATTTTTTGCTTTCTTCATCTGTCTTCTTAAGCAAGTTTGTTATACCAAAATCAATTTGACTGTTCTCTTTACTTGCTGAAACACAAGTAACATTGATTTGATCTCCAAAAGTATAACGTTTATTATTTCCATTCCCAATCAAACATTGACCAGCTTCATCATATTCATAATAATCATCACTTATCGAATCTATTGGCACTAAACCTTCGATTAAGTTATCTAATTGAACATATAATCCCCAACTAGTTACTCCACTTATTATAGCATCGAAAGTTTCACCAACATGGTTTTCCATATATTCTGCCATCTTCATCTTGTCAACTTCTCTTTCAGCTTCTTGTGCTGCTACTTCTCTTTCAGATGAGTGTTTTAAAATCGCTGGTAGATTAGCTTCCCAATAACCTATCGTTTTAGTATCCATTTTACCTTCAAATAAGTATGTTCTTAATAAACGGTGTAATTGAAGATCCGGATATCTTCTTATTGGAGAAGTAAAATGAGTATAGTTTTTACTTGCTAATCCAAAATGTCCAATATTTTCTGTACCATAGTATGCTTTAGGCATACTTCTTACAGCTAAAGAACGATAAATACTTGCAGACTTATCATCCGTCTTAACTTGATTTAACAATTTTTGAAACATGCTTGGTGTTATGCTATCACCAAATTTTCCCTTTATTTGATGCCCTGTTGAAACACAGAAAGCAATAAATGCTTGAATTTTTTCTGGTTTTGGAGTTCCATGAAGACGATATACACTTGGTAAATCCATATAGAACAAAGTAGATGCAACTGTTTCATTAGCAATTACCATAAAATCTTCAATCAATTTTTCTCCTTCACCACGATCTCTTGTTACAACATCAATTGCATGTCCCTCATCATCACATATAATTTTAGGTTCATCGATTTCAAAATCAGAAGCTCCTCTTCTTGTTCTTTCAGCTCTAATAATATGCGCAAGCTCATTCATAGATTTTAAAGTATCTGCAAACTCTTCATATCCCGGATCAATAACATCATCCATAATACAATGATTAACTGCAGTATATGTCATCTTTTTACGTGATTTAATTAATGATGGATAAATATCTGATGATACTACATGACCACGATTATCAATCTTCATCTCACAAGTTATAGCACATCTTTCAACGTTAGGATTCAAAGAACAAATACCATTTGATAATTTATGTGGTAATTGAGGAATAACTGAATTAGCTAAATAAGATGAAGTTCCTCTATTAAAAGCTTCTACATCTAATGGAGATCCTTCCGTAACATAATAAGATACATCGGCAATATGAACACCAAGTATATAGTATCCATCCTTATATTCAAAACTTATAGCATCGTCGATATCCTTAGTATCGGCACCATCTATAGTGAAAATCATTTTATCAGTTAAATCTCTTCTACCAACTCGATCTTCTTCTCTTACCTCAGTAGGCATTGCTTCTGCTTGTGCCAAAGCATCATCTGGAAAATTGGGATAGATATTATGATTTGCTGCTATGGTTAAGATATCCTCTCTTGGATCATCCTTATGACATATATGTTCTTTAACCTCAGCAGTATATTTATTTCTTCCTAAATCAGACAATAGTTTAATTACAACTATTTCACCTTCTACACATCGAGATAAAGATTCTTTATCGACAATTAAAGTAATATTCTTCTTCTCAAGTGGTTCAAAATATAATTCCTTACCATCAGATTTAACAACACCAACAATATTATTAATACCTCTTTCAAGTATCTTTATTACTCGTCCTTCTGGTTTCTTAGGATCAGGATCTACAATCTCTACTAAAACAGTATCTCCATCTAAAGCATATCCCAAATTATCCCTTGAAATATGGATATCCTCTTCATTATCTAGTAATAAGAAACCAAAACCTTTCTTATAAATCTTTACCTTACCTTTTCTAAAATTAGAACATTTTGTATATAAA
>CAMXBB010000161.1 GCA_947179265.1 uncultured Bacillota bacterium | reverse complement strand
CTATCACAATTCTGCATAACTTGCAAGTACCAATTAACACAAAATTATCTATATTTAATCTAGTTAATATCAAATATAGAAAATTAAGTGAAGAAACAGGATAAAACGACCTATTATTTTAATAAAATGACCAAAATCATTTGCATTATAGTGTTTTTTTTGATAAAATTTTATATGTATTTAAGGAAGGAGCGAAAATTATGCCTAATATTAAAAGTTCTAAAAAATCTGTAAAAACTGATGCTGTTCAAACTGTTGCTAATAATGAATATGCAGCTAGAGTGAAGAATTCTATTAAAAGATGTGAAAAAGCTATAAAGGAAAATAATTCTGAATTAGCAAATAAAGAACTTAAGACTGTTATAGCAAATATTGACAAAGCTTGTTCTAAAGGAATTGTTAAGAAAAATACTTGTGCTAGACAAAAATCAAGATTAAATAAAAAAGTTAAAGAAATGAGTAAGTAATCATTTCTTTTTTTTATTTCTTCATGATATTATATTAATGGTGATATGATGAAAAAATATATAATAACAATCTTGGTATGTATCACGATGACTCTTGGTGTAATCTATAAGTTAGATGATTTGGTAAACATATTATCCCCACTATTTGATAGTACTCCAGCAGTCATCTTAGAGAATAAAAATCGTTTTGCTAAAAAGGATAGCTATGAATTTGTCCAAAGTACTGATGATTTTGTTCCTTATAATTATCAAGATTTATTAAACATCTTCTACACTGCTTTAGATGCTGGGTATGAAACTTTTACCTTTTATTGTCCAACCGAATATCTTGACTGTGTTAAAGACGTTGAAAGGATTAGTAACCCCAATAATATTGATATATTAACTACCTTAGGTAACTATGTATCACCATATAATAATTTTACAACTATGCGCATTCAATATGATACAGCTGGTGAGGTTACACTAGATATATCACATTTATATTCCAAAGAAGATATCAATCTTATAGGAAGCAAGATTGATTCAATATGGAAAGAAATCGTTACAACAGACATGACAAATGAAGATATAATCTATGCTTTTCATGATTATATTATAAATAATACTAAGTATGATGAATTATATGAAAAAGAATTGAATGAAAAAAAGACCCCAACACATCAATCAGCTAAAGCTAATGGGCCTTTATTTGAAGGATATGCCATTTGTTCTGGTTATACCGATGTCATGGCAATAGTTCTTGATAAACTTGGTTTAAGAAATTTCAAGATAGCAAGTAATACTCACGTATGGAATGCCGTTTATATAAATGATAAATGGGTACATCTTGATTTAACTTGGGATGATCCAGTTAGTGAAAATCATGAAGTAAATACCCTTCTCCACAAGTTTTACCTTATAGATACGGAAACTTTAGAAGGATTCGATATCAAAGATCACACTTTTGATAAATCAATCTATTTAGAATTAAAATAACTCGATAATATTGAGTTATTTTTTTATTTCATAGTTTCTATTTCTTCAATTATAACATCAAGCATATTCTTCTTGCTTTCCATAACTAGATAGCCAGTCACTGCAAGACACCCTAAAGATACTAAAGGTGCAACAATATTCATTGCTTTTTTCATATCATCAACTCCAGTATTATTATGCTCCTATAATCCGAATTTATTCAAAATAAATTCAGATAATGACGTTTTTCTTTCAATACTATATGAATTTTTCACAGCATAATTAAAAGCCTCTGGATCACCAATCAATACTAAAGACTTCTTTGCTCGAGATACACCTGTATAAAGAAGTTTATTATATAACATACGCATATATTCCTTAGTTATAGGTACAATAACATGATTAAATTCACTACCTTGGCTCTTATGAATGCTCATAACATAAGCATGCTTTAATTGGCTAACATTTTCCCTTTTGATATATACTGGATTACCATAAAAATCCACCTTTATAAATTCACTTGGCTTTTTCGGATTTATCTCCTTTATATATCCAATATCCCCATTAAATATATTGTTCTCAATATCATTAACTAAATTGATTACTTTATCATTAACTCTGAAGATATTCGGCCCAATATGTACTTCATCTAACAAATCCGAATATGGGTTAAATAATTCCTGTAATATGATATTTAAATTGTCGATTCCATTTTCTCCCTTATACATTGGAACTAATACCTGAATATCTTTTTCTGAAAGACCTTTATCGATTGAGCGATGAATTATCTCCTTTAATGCTCCTTTGACTTGAGTCTTATCACATTTCAAGAAGTTATAATCATCCTTTTTCTCTAAAAAGTTACTTTCTATCTCTGTATTCTTAATTTCACTTGCTAAGATAGGAATAAAAGAATTATCACTTTGACGATAGATATTATTAAGTCTTATATGAGGAAACATATCTGAAGATATTAAATCTTTCAATATATTTCCTGGCCCAACAGATGGAAGTTGAAATTCATCACCTACAAGCACCAATTTAGTACTCTTATGAATCCCTCTAAGTAATGATGCCATAAGTTCAGTATCAATCATACTCGTTTCATCAATTATTATAAAGTCATGATCAGCTCGATTATATTCATTAACACCAAATTCTTTGGTTTCATGATTCCATTTTAAATAGCGATGTATCGTACTTGATCCAAAGCATGTTGTTTCACTCATTCTTTTACTTGCACGGCCAGTAGGAGCTAAAAGAGCAACATGTTTATTCATCTCTTCACTTCTTATTCCATTAGCATATTGATACATCCTTAAAAGTCCATTGATAATCGTTGTCTTTCCTGTTCCTGGTCCACCAGTAATTATACATAACTGATTATTCATAACTTCCTTTATAGCTTTCTTTTGTTCATCATTGTATTTTATATGATATTCATTTTCAATATCAGCAATTTCGGAAGTAAAATCACCCTTATTCTCACATCCACGATGATATATATCAGAAAGTTTCTCGGCAATATACTTTTCATCAACATAATACTTCATCAAATAATAACGATCATTATAAACCGTTAGTTCTCCTTGCCATTTTAAAGTATCCACCAAACCATCAAAACGATCATACAAATCAATTTTAAAATTAGCTAACATATAATCATATATTTGTTCCTTATAAACATAAGTATCTCCTGCCTCAAAAGTTAACCTTTTCATCGTTTCAATTATACATGCTAATGTACGCATATCATTGGTATCTTTATGAATCCTAAAGAATATTTCATCTAACTTCTTAAAATCGATAAAATCAACAAGTGAATACAGGTTATTTTCAATAATACTTTTAGTTTTATTGCCATATAAACTTAATATCTTAGTTATCTCCTTAACCGAAAATCCTAATTCTTTTAAATAAATAATAATTTCATCAGAATTATAATAGCTCATAATAGATGAATATATTTTCTCTACAGTCGAAGGAGTTAATCCACATTTAACTAAATTATTTTTATCTTCCTTTATTAAGGATATGGCATTATCTCCTAATACATCAACTATCTTTTTAGCACTTTTCTCCCCACAACCTTTTACAAATGAAGATGTAAGAAAGTCTACTACAGCATCTCTTCCCTCTGGCTCTACTCTTTCATAACTACTTACTTGAAACTGATAGCCATATCTTTCATTATATACATACTTTCCATAGAATATATAAATATCTTCAGTATTTAAT
>CAMXBB010000160.1 GCA_947179265.1 uncultured Bacillota bacterium | reverse complement strand
TCAAATAATTGATGTAATTTTTTTATTACTCACAAGTAAATCCCATTTGTGCATAAACTTGTTTGAAAGCATCTAATGAAGCTTTTCCATCTTTGAAGTAAGCTTTGTTAGCACTATCTTTTTCAAATAATTTATCTTGGTCAATTTTAGAATAATTAACCTTTAAAGTGCTAGTTAATTTACCATCTTTTACTTCGATAGATCCATCATAATATTCTAAATCATTATATGTTTCATAAAGATTAGATGCAGTTTCTTTTAAAGTATTTAAGTATGTCTCATCAGCTTCAACTGTTTCTAAAGCTTCCAAAGAAATAACTTCATTACCTTTATAAGTTACTTTGTAATCAAAATTCATCTTAGCACCATTTTGATCAAGGCTTCTAGTGCAATTCATTACTTGTTCCTTTGCGCCACATCCAGTTAGTAGTAATACTCCTACTAATACTAGTAAACATTTTTTCATAACTCACAGTCCTTTCTGAAAGATATTATAGCATAAATATTTTGTCATTTAAATATATCTATTGACGAAAACCAGGAATTGGACGAATATTTTCTAATATCAATTGACGTTTCTTTATCTCCTGAGACATAAATGACAAATCAGCATTAAAAACACTCTTCTCCAAGTGATCTGGCTCACCTTGTTCAACTAAAAAGTTATCTATTATCTCTTTAGGAGATGCACCTCTTCTTTCTAGTTGTAATAATCGATATGCTTCAATACTACCTATGCCATAAGCAAAGTTTATAAGTTCTCCTTTCTTTAATAGTTCACGTCTAAACTCCATAAATGGTACTCCTTGATATAGAGGACAAGCAAGCTCTCCTTTATATTCATATGATAGTCCACCAGGAAAATGAAAATTATCTTTATCTTTTCGAGCTAGACAACAAAAGAATTTGATAATTTTGAAAAATTCTAATAGATCATAATCTAGATTATTACGATGAAAATAAGTACTTTCTTTTAATACATTATTTCGGACCAAATAATCCGAAAAAGCTAGTTCTCCATATAATGGTATTGTTTCTGAAGATAATCTATTTAAGAGACTTTGTGTTTTGTGCCAATCATAATTTCTTAAAAAGCGCATTGCATAAACATGTAACATCTCATGAATTATTGTCTCTAAATTATTAATATCACTCTTTTGGTTTATATTAAGCGCAACATAGTAGGAATCTATATTTGGTAAACAATATGATTCTCCTAAATTATCACCTAAATCACCCAAGAATATCTTATCTTCACTATACATTTTTTTATACATACTCAGTAATTCAGGTAAGAATTCATCCATAAAACCATATAATATATCAATTCTATCCTTAGCACTTAATGACTCATATCCATTATAGCAATAGCAATAAAAATCCATTTTTCTATACATTTTTAAGACACGAGTTGCTATTTTTTCCAACTCTTCTAAATAATCTTCAATCGTATAAATGATATGCTCACCATCATCTAATGCTAAAAAGTCAACATCAACAGATAAATCTTTTATCCCAAGAGTTGATATTAATGATTTTAAAAAGGAATAATCATATATTGTTCTTCTTGCCATACTAATAGAAATATCTTTAGATATGCTATTCAACTTTTTAGAATCCAACCTTACTTTCTCTTCAACCGTCATAAAACCCCCATAATTATTATTTTTTCTTTTTCGATGTAGTTGTTGTCGTAGTTGCTTCTATCTTTTTCTTTTCACGATCTAATGCTTTTTTTAAATAATTGAAATAATCATTAGTTATAATTCTATTACTAATGGTAATCTTATTTTTTATATCTTTATTAATACTAGCAATTTCTTCTTCGGTATACTTATCATCAGTAAAATAAGTTATTTTATCTCTTGCAGCATCATAATAAGCTATTTCATTTTTCCAAGAACCATCAGCAAATACAGTAAGTGACTTATAATCCTCACTTAAAAGATCAGTACCTAAATAAAGTCTTGGATCGTATTCTAAATCAAATAAATTAGCTAAAGTCGGTAAAATATTGATATATGATGTGTATTCACTATGAACTTGAGGTTCAATAGTAGAATTATATATTACAAAAGGTACTCTTTCAGCATTCTTATATTTACTTGTATCATAATCTAAAACTTGATTAATCTTACTCGTTGAAAGTCCATAAGGATAATGATCTCCATATAAAACGATTACTGTATCATCTAATATACCTCTAGATTTTAATCCTTCTAGTAATATTCCTAAACCATCATCCAAATATTTTAATTTAGACATATATCTTCTAACATCCATTGGATATTTACTCTTAGCTGTTATATTTAAATGTCCATCTCCTTGATTTGATGAATAACCATATGGTTGATGAGATGATACGGTTGTTAACCAAGTCATAAAATGTTCATTGACTTTCGTCTTCTTATCAATTACTCCTAATATTTTTTTCATGAATTCATCATCATCAGACCAATTTATATATTCATTAGAATATTTAACTTTTAGTTTCTCAGCTCCAAAGTATTCCCCACTTCCCATATTAGCATGAATAGTTTTACGTGGATAATATGCTTGAGTATAATTATGTGCTGAGAACGTTATATAATCCTTATTATTAAATAAATTAAAGATACTTTCATAGTATGTATTAGATCTATATTTACTAGCAGTACATGTATTATATATCGAATAAAGACTGGTCATTCCACTAAATTCATTATTCATCGTTGCACATGAATTACGAGGAGAATAATTATTTTCCCAATACCATCCTTCAGTTAATATCTTATAAAAGTTTGGATATAAATCTGGATTAATGAAGATATCATTAACACTTTCCATCATAATAACGATTAGATTTTTATCTTTAAATAAACCGGTATATTCATTTTTATCGGTTACACTTCTACTTATTAAATATTTATTAATAGAATTCAATGTCTTATTAGATTCTGATTCGATAATACTATCCCATAAAGTATCATCAATTATTCTTGTAAATTCATTGATTTCTTCTTTTACTTCCTTATTAACCTCAAAGTTCTCCTCTATAACTACTGGAAATAGCATTGCTTTAAAATCTAAGAAACAAAACATCGTTGTTCCATATTGCTCAACTGTTAAATTAGGATTACTAGCTGTTTTAAATAATTCCATATTAGATACTGTTTGACTCTTATTTTGAAGTAATGGCATAAAAATGCTCGCAATAAATATGGATATACTAAAAACACTAATACTTAAGAAAGATATTAACGCCTTTCTTAAACTTAATCTTTCATTAATAATCTTTTTTCTAAAAATAACAAATAAAACTAGCAATATTACAAAAGGAATTAAACATGAAAGATATATAGGCTTAAAGCTTAAAATAAAATCAGTAATATAATCGGTAACTGCACCTAATTGTGATGAAGTTTGAACTGATATATATACTCCTAAAAAATTATCAAATCCCAATTGAATGGCACTATAAATAGCTCCTCCAAATATAATCAATAGGGAAATAATTACTCTCAACCATTTCTTTGCATAATTAAGTAAAAATGCCAAAAATATTGCTATCGTAGAAGAAGAAGCTAAAATCCTCAAAGATGCTAAAGAAAAAATATTTGATGAGTTTATTAACTTAAATATTATCTCAGGAATAAATAACCCTAAAAGAATAAAAATATAAGTAAAATAGAAC
>CAMXBB010000159.1 GCA_947179265.1 uncultured Bacillota bacterium | reverse complement strand
GATAAAAATACAAAAAGTATTACATGAATTGAACATAATAAAGTATGGAAATAAAAGGGTTTCAAAATTATCGGGTGGTGAAAAAAGACTTGTTTCAATTGCAAGAGCTTTGATAAAAAGTCCACAAATATTAATCTTAGATGAACCTTTTGCTTCATTAGATGAAAAAAACAGAATAAATGTTTTAAATATATTAAAAGGATTGTCAGAAAATACATTAATTTTAATTTCATCACATAATATAAAAAATATATCAGATTATGCTGATAGAGTAATTTTCTTAGCGGATGGAAAAATATTAAGTGATGATATTAAAAAAGCTGAAAAAAGTTTGAAAAATGGAATAGTTATGGATTACAAAATTAATAAAAAGATTATTAATAGACTAAGTTTCATTCAAATAATAGAAAATAAATTTAATTTTTCCATTTCTATTTTTTTATTAGCGATTTGCATATTTTTGTTAATTCTTTCCTGTTCTATTAAATTTGACTTTGATCAAATATTGATAGCGACTTTAAAAAATGAAAATATAAAAGAGATATATTATGAAGAAATAGATGAAGTTGGAGCACTTGGTAACGAAAGTAAACTTCTTCATCAATATTTCATAAATGACAAAATTGGATGTCTAAGTTGCAGCAACATTTTTCCCTCTCATTATAACCTTTCAGCATATTATGAATTAGGGTATAGCGGGCCAACTATGTTTGCTCCAATAAATGATAGTATAGCTAGTAGGTTAAAATATGGGAGATTACCTATATCAGATGATGAAATAATTGTATCCTCGTATTCTTTTGATATATATGCAACTTATGGCTTAACAACTTTGAATCATGAATTATATAAACCTTCGACCTATGATGATATTATAAATCATCAATACTTATATGGAAATGCTCCTATAAAAATAGTTGGGATATATGATACTTATGAAGATGAATTTTATGATCTGAAAGATGATTATAATTATGCAAGTGATCAAGTATTATTGAATCGTCAAACATATAGAAGATTGATATTTACTAGCTCAGAAATTTCTAGTGTTTTACATTATTCAACGGAGCATATACAAGATTATTTAGCGGAATATGGATTTGTCTCCAAACAGACAATGGGAAAAAGAGTATTGTTAAATAATTATGATGATATGATGGAATATTTAAATTTAAATAATAAGAAAAAGTATAATTTATGGGATTTAATTACTGGAGAAAAATATATTGAATTAATAGGAACCAAGTATGCTTCAGCAACAGGAGCAGCTTTAACAAGACCCTTTATAATTATCAAAATTTTTAGATATATGTCGATACTTATAGTATTGCTTACAATTTTTATTTTATTTTATAGCATAAAATCATTTCATATAAAAAACAATAAAAATATTTCTATACTAAGATCCTTAGGATTTAATAGTAGATATATTAATAAATTAATGTTAAATGTAGTTATGATATATATTTTTATAGGATTTTTAATAGCTACGATATTATCTGTTATCTCTGTTAAATTAATGAACTTTAATTTAACAGAAGAAGTTGGCTTTTACTTATATCCGTATAAAATAAATCTAACATATTTAGTGATTATTTTTGTGCTTCTAGTAACTATTATTTTAATTACATGGATTTTATTAAAATTTACTTTAAAAAAGAAAAATGAATTAGTGTATTTAAAAAATAATTAGGAGGTAGTATGATTAGAATAGAAAATGTAAGCTACCAATATACTGATGGGAGTATTGGACTAGAGAATATAAATTTAGATTTACCTGAAACGGGAATAGTACTAATAAGAGGTTCTAATGGAGAAGGTAAAAGTACTTTATTGAATTTGATAGCAAATTTAATAGCTCCAACAAAAGGTAATATCTATTTTAATGGTAAAGATATTATAACTATAAAGAATTTTACTAGAGATAAGATTGGATATATTCCTCAGCAATACATGTTATTTTCGGAATTAAGTGTAGAGGAAAATTTGAATTACTTCAATGATAAAGCAAGCAGTAACTTTTCTGAAGATTTTCAAATTACAAATCTCCTAAAAAAGCGCATATTTCAAATATCTGGGGGCGAGGCTAGAAGAGTATCAATAGTAAGAGCTTTGAATAAAAATGTTCCAGTTTTGTTGTGTGATGAAATAACAGAATCATTAGATAAAGAAAATATACAAATAATAATGAGTGAAATAAAAAAGGTTAGTAATAATATTTTGGTATTAATTGTTTCTCATGATAATTCTTTATGCAAATATGCCAATCGAATTATTGAAATAAGGAATCATACTGTTTATAAAGATGAAGTTATAAATGAATACAAAAATAAACCCATTTTTCATAATCAAGAAAAAAGTTTAAAAATAGGGAAAATATGGTTATTAGCATTAAAACATTTAAAAGAATATCGGATAATCTCTATCGTATCTTTATTAATAACAAGTGTTATTTTGGCAATATTGATATTTTCTTTTTCTGCTATTAGTATTGACTTAAATAGAGTATTAGTTAATGAAATGGTAGAAAATGGTAAATATAGAGTAAATGTATTTGCTAATGATTATGAAGTTGTTTCAAAAGTTACAACAACCCCTTTAACATATGTATTTAAAAATTATACTAGTATTCGTATAGGTGAATTTGTTGATAATATGTATTGTTCTATAAACTCAACAGCTCCATATCTTGCTGTCTTAAATGATGAATCTATACTTAATAAAGAAAAAGTAATTGGTAATATTCCTAAGAATAAAAATGAGATTATTATTAGTGAATATTTATATAATATAGCAAGCGATTATGGAATATATGATAATAATAATCAAATTTTGTTACCTAAAGAATATTATGATTTAATAGGTAAATCTATTTTATATGATAATAAAGAAGTGAAAATTACGGGAATACTAAAAGATGATTCTAAAAAATATGAGTGGTTAAAAGACATTGATTCTCCTAATGCAAAACAGATGCCTTTGATCGAATTCTTTAACAATGATGTTATTGCAAATAATTATATTTATGTAACAAAGGAATTTTGTGATGAACTGGAATGTGAAGTAAATGATATCCATAATGTCTACATTGAATCAGATAATCCTGAAGAACTTATAGATTTATTTAGAGAATATAACAGAAATGGTAGTATTGATATTGTATTCTATTATACAAGTCTAGAGAAAAAATTAGAAACGATGGTGGAAATTTTAAAAAAAGTATTCATGTTTATTAGTATACTATTTTTATTCTTAGCATTAATAATTATATATAATTATTTTGGTAATTCTATAAATCATTATGAAAATAATCACTATGTTTTTAAGTATATGGGAGTGTCTGAAAAGAAAATTTGTAGCGTTTATTTATTTGAGTTTCTGATAATCTTTTTGTTTGCATCATTTGTCGGTCTAGGAATTGGAGGATTTTTTACAAATATTGTGAATGAATTAGTATCCTTAAATGCATATACTCATATTGCTTTCTTAAACCTAGATAAAGATATATTTATATCAGTTTTTTTTATAAATTTAGTTTTAATACATATAGTATATCTTATATATTTTTTTAGGATACGTACCCAAATAAAGAATCATTTCGAATAGAATTATAAGAAATGATGCAAAAACAAGCACATTTACAAGTGCTTGTTTTTATAATAATGTAAAAATATTTTGTTTT
>CAMXBB010000158.1 GCA_947179265.1 uncultured Bacillota bacterium | reverse complement strand
GGATATGAGTAATATAGAAAAAGATAATGGAAACAAAAGAAATATATCATATGAGATTATAATGGTTATATTTGGCAACTTTTTAATTATTTTAAGTTTTATAAGTGTTAATATGTCAGTTGAAAATTCTTTAGGTGAGCAAGATGCAAGAGTTGTTGATAATGCGTGCACGTCAATGGATGCATTTGGAAATTATGATTCTGATGAGATTCAGTGTATAAGTCATATATGTTATTTAAAAAAAGAAGATAAAATAATAAGTGCTAATTGTGAATCTAAAGTCGTTACTAATATTACTACTGACAGATTTAATATCATTAAAGAAAAATATAATGATGTAAAGAATCTATGTAATAAGGTAAATGAAGAAGGAATATATCTTGATCAATTAGATAATAATTGTATCGATGGAATATGCTCAATAAAAGATAAGGACGTGGAATATCAATATGAATGTCCAAATATTGTTGCAGTAAATGATGAAGACCAAATTGATAATTCAACTAAAGATTCATTAAAGGAGTTATGTACCAATTATAAAAATGGGCAGGTTATTAAAGATGTTGATGAACTATATGAATGTAATTATGGATCATGTAGTATAATGAATGAAAAAAATCATACTACTTATTCTTTAAATTGTGATAAGAATATTTATAAGGTAATGGATGAAGATCAAGCTGCTGATTCTGCAATAATTAATAAATATTTAGATATGAGTTGTAACAATAAAAATATCACAGAGAAACGATTCAAAGAAAATATTAGATGTAGTAAAGGGATATGTTCTTTTCATTACAAGCAAGAAGATTATTTTAAAAAATGTGATAAGTAAAGTCAGTCTTCTGACTTTTTTATTATGTTATTTTATGATAGAATTATCATATAGCAAAGGGGAAGTATATGAAAAAAGTCTTACTATTAATTTTACTGTTACTACCAATATGTGTTAGTGCATTAGAATTACCAAGTACATATTCAAAAAATTTATTAATATATGATTTAACTGATGATAAAGTATTGCATCAAGTGAAAGCAGATGAAAAGAGAAATGTAGCATCACTTACTAAAATTGTTACAACGATAACTGCAATTGAGAACATTTCAGATTTAGATATGAAAGTTAAAGTTACTCCAGAGATGTTGTATGGTATTCCTTGGGATGCAAGTATAGCAGGATTAAAAGCTGGAGATGAGCTTACGATAAGAGATGTCTTATATGCATCTATATTACCTAGTGGAGCCGACGCTACTCATGTTCTTGCATTTACTTCGGCCGGATCAGTATCAAAGTTTGTAGAAAAGATGAATGAACTAGCAAAGAAAGTTGGAGCTAATGATACTAATTTTGTTAATGTAACTGGTTATGATGTTGATAATCATTATAGTACAGCAACTGATATTTTAAAGATTTTAAAATATGCATTGCAAAATGAGACTTTCAAAGAAATATATTGCACTAAAGAACACATGATGAGTAATGGGAAAGTTGTTAAAGCAACAGTATTAAAATATAATGACTTACTTCATTTAGATATATCTCGAATAAAGGGAAGTAAAACTGGTTTTACTGATGAAGCAGGCCTTTGTATTTCAGCATTAATTTCATCGGGCGGACATGACTTTATTATTATCACCTTAAATGCTCCTCCAGAAAGCAGCAAGGGATATAATTTAATGGATGCTTTAAGTTTAATAAAATTTTTAGATAATAATTATGGTGAACAAAAATTGTTATCTATAGGAGAAGAAGTAAAAACTATAGATGTTAAATTATCTAATATAAATAGTTATACAATTCAAGGAAGTAAAGATATAACTAAATATTTACCTGTTGATTATGATAAGTCTAAAGTTAGGGTTGATTATGATGGAAAAGACACACTAAATTTCTTAAATAAAAAAGGTGATACAATTGGTACTTTAAAAGTATACTATGACGATGTTTTAATAGGTGAGGATAAAATAGTTTTAGACACTGAAATAAAAATAGATTTCGTTAAAATATTAAAAGAGTACTATCTTTTCTTGATTGGATTATTTGTATTATTGATTTTAGTTGTTAAATTAAAGAAGAAAAATAAAAAGAAAGCATAGATAAAGAGTCTATGTTTTTTTATGTATAAAAAGATTTCATGATATAATATTATTACAGGGTGGTTTTATGAATAAGAATGTTATTACGATAGTTGATGGCGCAGCTGGAAGTTGTGGTAAAGGAAAAGTAATTGGTGAGATTGCTACTACAGAAAAAATCAATCTTACAGCTTCTGTTACCAATTGTATGCCTAATGCGGGGCATACATATGTTGATGATAAGGGAAGAAAGATTGTGTTTAGAAATATACCAGTAGCTGCAGTAAATCCCAATACAGAATTGTTTATAGGGCCAGGATCGGCAATAGATTACAATGAATTTAGAGCTGAATATGATGCCCTTGATGACTTAATTTTAGGAAGAAAAATTTATGTTCATGAGATGACCCCTCTCATTGAAAAAAGACATAAGGATTTTGAAAGAAATAATATAAAAAGTGGATCCACATATGAAGGCTGTGGAGCAGTTAGTAGTGAAAAGTTGCTAAGAGATGAGAAGTTAAATTTTTTTAGAAGATATCGAAATGCAATTGTTTGTAGTAATGATGAATGGTTAGATAGATTATATGCACATTTAGATTCGCCAAACTCTTATGTAATGTTGGAAGGTTCACAAGGATGTGATCTCTCTTTAAATCATAGTGGAAATTATCCATACGTTACTAGTAGGAATGTTTCAGCTTCTCAATTACTAGCTGATTCAGGTATTCCTGCAGAACGTCATTTGGGATGTTTGATGGTTATAAGGCCTTATCCGATAAGAATCAGTAATATTACAACTGATGGTAATGTAATTTATACGGGAGCATATGGTAATGGGATAGAGCTTACTTGGACACAAATAAATGTTGCTGCCCAAGCTGGTATTTCCCCTCTATGTGATTTTAGATATCTTACGGTAGATCCTGAATATTATGAATTCTTATTATCAGTATCAACACCAACTGCTTTAAAGCAAGTGTTCAAAGGAAAGATGCCTAATAATATTGTTCCATTACAAGCATTAGAATTAGAGCGTCTTTATCATAAATCATTAAATGAATCGAAATATATTAGTAAAATTTTGCCAACAGATATTAGGCATCCTTATATCTACGATTTATCGGAATTAACAACTGTTACTAAAATGGAAAGAAGAGTTTTCTCTTTAGATTTAGATAAATTGAAAAATAATGTTAGAATCAATGCTCCATATGGCTTATACTTAAATTTTCTTGAACAACTTGATTTATCATTTAGTTCAAAAAGTGGCAGTTTTGAACAAGCGAATTTAACCGGATATATGGAAAACTATCTAAAGCTTATAGAAGAAAAAACTAATACAGAAGTTTTAGCATTAGGTACCGGTAGTAGAAATGGTGAAGTAATAAAAAAGAAATCTCTTATAAAAAGAGATTAATACTTTGCAATGATTAGAGGATTAAGATTTACTATATATAGATTATATTTGTTTTTTAGAATATCAATAACTAATCTATATACTAAATAGTCATTAACTTCTACAATATTTACATAGGTTTTAATAGTATTATAAAGAGTGATGTAAGAATCGGTAATAGATGTTTTATTTATATATAATCTATAT
>CAMXBB010000157.1 GCA_947179265.1 uncultured Bacillota bacterium | reverse complement strand
TTATAAGATATAATGTTAAAAGCTAATCAAAAGGAGTGATGTTATGGAACCTAGTCAGTCGGAACAGAAAATGCAAATAATATCACAATTGGAGGTTAGAAATGTTAAAAGAAATTCTAGAGTTACTAGAGAATAAAGAGTATATAAAATTAAAGAAAATAATAAATGAGATCAATGATGTTGATCTAGCAGAAATACTTGGTGAGTTAGATAAATCTGACTTGGTAAGAGTATTTAGACTTATCGGTAAAGATAAAGCGGTAGATGTCTTTGCTGAGTTAGATGTTGATATCGCATCGACTTTACTTAATCTATTGGGAGATAAAGAAGCTGTTTCTCTAATTGATGAGATGCCAGCTGATGATGCTACCGATATTTTAGAGGAGATGCCAGCTAATCTTGTAGATAAGATTTTAAAAGGCGTTTCAGCTGAAACTAGAAAAGATATTAATCGTCTTTTAAAATATGAGGATTCATCTGCAGGTTCGATAATGACTGTTGAATATGCGGAATTAAAAAGCGAATTAACAGTTAGTGAAGCTATCGAAGTATTAAGAAATGAAATAGAAGAGTATGAGACCGTTGATATATGCTTTGTAGTCGATCCCAAAAGAAAGATTATTGGAAAGATATCATTAAAAGATTTATTGTTTTCCAGTAAGAAAAGTAAAATAATCGATATATGTGATAAGGAATTACATTATGTAGATACAGCAACAGATCAAGAAGAGGTTGCTAATATCTTCCAAAAGTATGATTTAAATGTCTTACCAGTTGTCGATAGTGAAAAAAGACTAGTTGGTATAATAACCATCGATGACGTTGTAGATGTTATTGAATCAGAAGCTACTGAAGACATGAAGAAGATGGCTGCCATCATTCCTATTGATAAACCATATGATAAGATGGGAATATTTGAAACCTTTAAAGCTCGTATTCCTTGGTTACTTTTACTCATGGTATCAGCAACCTTTACTGGTAAGATAATTCAAGGGTTTGAGAGTCAATTGGCAAGTCAAGCTATCCTTACAGCATTTATACCAATGCTTATGGACACTGGAGGAAATGCTGGTGGACAATCAAGTGTAAGTATAATTCGTGCCTTATCTTTAAATGATATCGAATTTAAGGATATCTTTAAGGTAGCATTTAAGGAAGTAAGAGTTGCGATACTTTGTTCAGTAGTCTTGGCATTATGTAACTTTATCAAAATGATTACTATTGATGGGGTTTCAAACATGATAGCTCTTACAGTATGTCTTACTTTGATTCTTACTATCATCATAGCTAAAACAATAGGGTGTATGTTACCAATGGTTGCTAAAAGATTAGGATTTGATCCAGCAGTAATGGCAAGTCCATTTATAACTACTATCGTAGATGCTTGTAGTTTAGTAATCTATTTTAGTTTAGCAACATTGATTTTAGGATTATAAAGAGGGAGAGTTTTTCCTCTTTTTTATGGCTGAAATAAAGATTGACAAACAAGGTATTCTCAAGTATCATATTTAGGCAAAAAAGGGGGATTACTATGGCATTACCAAAGGTAGACTTTTTAGAGTTTTTAAAAGAGAATCAAGGATATACGATTTTAGAATTGCGTTCAGGAAGGTATATATTAAAGCTTGCTAATGGTGATATAGTAAAAGTACTTGAAGAGGAATTACTAGAAGAATTAGCTGAAACAGGGTATGATTTAGAAGCTAGACTAGGTGAAGTAGAAAATTTAACTAAATTCAAAAATTTTCCATGGGCAACTAAAATGTTAGAAGCTGATGGAATTGTTAATGGATACGTAATGCCAAATGTACCAGGTGTTGCTTTATTAAGTTATCACGGGTCTGGATTGGACTTGGCGAAATATGCTGATATTCATTCTCAAATTGAACAAAATATAAAAGATGGTCATGAAGTTGGAATTGTTTTTCCTGATTTATATGCTACTCCGAATATTAGAATTACTCCAGAAGGTAAAGTATTTTTTATTGATTTTGAGGGGCTAGAAATAAAACATATGCCATCAGTCGGATATTCTTGTTTTCTAGGAAGTCCAGAAGAGGTATTAACACCAAAGTATTATGATAGTGAAACTGGTTTGTTGTCACCAGAGATAGATATAAAAAGTTCTATATTCTCATATTTTCTTGATGTGTTTTCAGTTTCTTTAGAATCAGTTAATAGAAAAGATCAAGTAACACATAGAGTAACGACATTAGACGATATATTCTCTTTGATTAATTTGGATGATCCAGATATCCAACAAAAGGTCTGGAAATTGTTTCAAGAATCAACTCCAAATGAATTCTTAGGTGATCATTTATATAGAATGGCTGAAAAATATAGGTTAGTGAAGCACCCTGATAGAGCATTAACAAAGATGCTTGTAAAAAGATAATAAGTGAGGTTTTATAACACATGATCTTTTAATTATATAGTATGGACATAAATATAATTAAGTGTTATTCTATAAATATATTATAGTTGGAGGTATTTTATGCATGATGCAGCAATAGATACAGATCTTGTATTGGAATATTGTCAAGCAATATTAAACGTAGATAGTGAAGAAGAGATTGAACCAATCAAAGAAGCTATTGCTAATGGTATGCGCGCATATGGTACATCAGAAGAAGTTGTAGAGTCATATATGTCCTGTATAGATTCAGTTGTTGAAAATGTTGAAAACGGAGTATATGTATTCAATTCTGAAGGACATCTTTTAGTAAAGGGAGAAGATGTTCAAGAGGTATTGGACTCTAAAGCACCTGAAGCAAATGATATACCATCTCAAGCAAATACTTTAGCTGGTGTAAGTTTAGGTGTAGTAACTGCTGCGATAGTAGCAAGTATAGCACTAAAGAAAAAGGTATTAAAAAATAAGAAGAGCAAAACTATATAAGGTTTTATTCGAAGTGTTTTTTTAGTATAATATAAATAGGAGGAATTATGGAAAAGAAGTTTTATGCTAATGTATTTACATGGCTATTTGTTGGATTAATTTTAACTTTTGGAGCAGGATATGCCGTAAGTAATTATTTACCAATGTTATTATTTGTTGCAAAGAATTATTATATCTTTATTCTAGCTCAAATAGTAATATGTCTTGTGTTATCAATTAGAGTTGATAAATTAAATCCAAATGTGGCGAAAGCCTTATATCTTGGTTATTCGTTATTAACTGGAGCAACATTCTCAAGTATATTTATCATATTTGAAATGACTTCAATAATGTTTGTCTTCTTAGTTACATCAATACTATTTGGAGTATTTGCTATAATTGGACATACGACAAAAGTTAATTTAAATCATTTTGGAATCTACTTGCTTATTGGACTTCTATCAATAATCTTATTAAATATAATAAACGTATTTATTATGAATAAAACTCTAGATATGACTCTATGCATTGCAGGTATAGTAATATTCCTTGGATATATTGCTTACGATATGCAAAAGATTAAAAGATTTGCCGAGATTGGTGGAGAATCACTAGCAGTTCTTGGTGCATTTGAGTTATACCTTGACTTTATAAATCTATTCCTAAGATTATTAGATTTAATGGGAAAAAGAAATGATTAAGATACTTTAAAGAGTATCTTTTTTTTGTTATAATTATTATACTTGAAGGGTGTTAATGATGATTAAAGAATATATAAAGTTTTTTAAAAATTATTTCAAATTAATTCTTTT
>CAMXBB010000156.1 GCA_947179265.1 uncultured Bacillota bacterium | reverse complement strand
GTAGTAAGACCTATTGTTAATGTCTTATTTAAATTATTTTATCATCCACATATAATTGGTAATGATAAAATACCTAGAAGTGGAGGAATTGTTTTAGCGGGGAATCATACGTCGATTTTGGATTGCCTTTTACTGATGTCTTCAACTAAAAGAGAGATTCATTTTTTAGCTAAAAAAGAGTTATTTACGGGATTAAAAGGCATTATATTTTCTAATATGGGACTTATTCCTGTCGATAGATCAAGAAAAAATCCTGATGCGTTAAGAGATGCTAAAGGATATTTGGATAACGATGAAGTTGTTTTGGTGTTTCCAGAAGGAACAACGGAAAAGGGAAGAGGACTTATGGAATTCAAAATTGGTGCTGTAAAAATGGCTAGTGATTCAAAAAGAGAATTAATTCCCTTTGTTATCGAAGGCAAGTATAAGATAATTGGATCTAGTGTAAAGATAACTTTCTTGGATTCAATGAAGATTGATAGTGATTTGAACAGTGAAAATAATAGATTACGTAGTTTAATAAAATCCGTACTTAAGGAGAATAGTGTATGAGTATATTTGATATATTTAGAAGAAAGAAACCAATACCAGAACCTTGGGCAAAATATTATACAAAGGAAGAATTAGATATTAAAATTCCTAATATTAGTATGTATGATCAAATTAGGATTAGTGCTAATAGGTATCCAAAGTTAAAAGCGATTGAGTATTTTGGAAAAGGCATAAATTATACTAAATTAGTTAAGAAGATTAATACTGCTGCTAAATCTTTTAAAAGATTAGGTATTACTAATGGTGATATTGTGTCCATATGTTTACCGAATGTTCCTGAAGCTTTGATCTCTTTATATGCTTTAAATAAATTGGGAGCAATAGCAAATATGGTGCATCCTTTATCAGCTGAAGAGGAAATAAAGCATGCTTTAACTTCTACTAAGAGTAAGATGCTTATTATGATTGATCTTTACTATAATAAGATTGAAAATATTATCGATGATACTGATGTTGAAAAGGTTATATTTGTATCAGCAGGAGATTCGATGAATATCTTCATGGGAAGTGCTTATAAAATCAGTCAATTAGGAAAATTTAAGAGATATCCTAAGAGTAATAAAAAATATATGAGTTATCATTCTTTTATACGACTATCATACTTCCAAGAAGAGATTAAGTATAAGAGATATAGCAAGGACACTCCTGCTGTAATCATTCATAGTGGTGGTACTAGTGGAACTCCTAAAAATGTTGTTATTCAAAATAGAGCTTTTATTTTAGGCGCTAAACAAACCGGTGATATTTGTCTTAACTTAGAACCAGGAAATTGTTGCTTAGCAATCATGCCGAATTTTCATGGATTTGGATTATCAGTATGTATGCACACTCCACTTACTTTGGGATGCTATACTATTCTTATTCCTACGTTTGATTCTAAAAAGTTTGATACTCTATTTAAAAAGACTAAACCAACTGTTGTTCTTGGAGTACCTACATTATTCGAAGCTTTAATAAGTAATGAAAATGAGAAAAATTTAAATCTTTCCCATTTAAAATATGCGATTAGTGGTGGGGATTTATTACCTAAATCTTTAGAGGACAGAGTGAATGCCTATTTTGAAAATCATAATTCTTCGGCTAGAATAACTCAAGGATATGGATTATCTGAAGCTTTGGCTGCTGTAACACTAGCATATGATAATGTTACCAAGAGTGGTTCTATTGGAATACCATTACCCGGTAATCATGTTAAGATAATCGACCCAGCAACAAGAAAAACTTTAAAATATGGTGAAGTTGGAGAAATAGTTGTTCATTCTAAGGCATTCATGATGGGATATTTGAATAATGAATCAGAAACTAATGCTGCCTTACAAATTCACGACGATGGTCATATATGGCTTCATACGGGTGATTTAGGTTATATGGATGAAGATGGCTTTATATTCTATAATGGAAGAATAAAGAGAATGATTATTACTAGTGGATATAATGTTTATCCGTCTCATGTCGAAGAGGTAATCGAACGTCATCCAGCTGTATTACAATGTACTGTCGTAGGTGTTCCGCATCCTTATAAGCAACAAGTTGGAAAAGCTTTTATTGTATTAAAAGATGGAAAGCATAGTCTATTTGTTAAATCAGACATCAAAGAGTATTGTAAGAAAAATTTGGCTAAATATATGGTACCTAGTCAATTTGTATTTAGAAAACAACTTCCAAAGACAAAGCTAGGTAAAGTTGATTTTATGGCTTTGCAAAATGATACAGGAGTAGATGACGATGAGTAAGATGCCAATGCTTTATAGAGTGGGGAGATTTCTTTTTACACCATTATTCAAATTTTATTTTAATCCTAAAATAATGGGTGCAGAAAACATACCTCAAGATGGAGCAATATTAATAGTTGGAAATCATATTAATTTTTTTGATCAGTTTCATGCGGTTATTTCGACAAAAAGATTTATAACTTACATGGCTAAAAGGGAATACTTTGATAGTAAGAAAACTAAATGGTTTTTTAAAGGTACGGGATGTATTCCAGTAGATCGTAGTGTACATGATGAAAATGCTAAAAGATGTGCTATGGATGTTTTAGAAGGTGGAAATGCCTTAGGGCTATTTCCTGAGGGAACCAGAAATAAGACCAATGCCTTTCTTTTACCATTTAAGTTTGGTGCTGTAAGTATGGCTAAAAAGACAGAAGCTTATCTAGTACCTTTTGGAATAACTGGAGAATATAAATTTAGAAGTAAAAACTTACGTGTTAGATTTGGAAAGCCTTTTAAGGTTGGTAATATGTCTTTAGAGGAAGCTAATGATAAACTTTATAAGACTGTTGAAAAATTGATGAAAGAGAATCTAAGAGAAGATGAAAAGTCTAAATAATTAGACTTTTTTTTATGTAAAAAGAAGTAAAGTGAGATTTTATTTTGTACATGTATTGTAGAGAGGAGGAAAACGAATGAAAGACGATATACTATTAGTATCAGATACAACATTCAAATATATGTTTAAACACGAGATATTTAGAAAGAGAATGATAAAAACAATAAAACATTATACGAATATTGATCTATCAAACTACGAACTTATAAATAATGAAATCAATACTGGAACCAAATTGATAAAAGATAAACGAATGGATTTAGTATTTAAGAATGATAATCATTATGTAATAATTGAAATGGAACAATTTTATCATGATTATAATGAGATAAAGAATTATGGATATCTATATAGTATAGCTGGGACGCATAGTAAAAGTGGAGAACAATATAAGAATATAAAAACAACATTGATACTATTTGCTAATTATGTCCCAACAAAGATAAAAAAGATAGATGCTTTACTTTTTAATTATCGATTTAAGGATGAGCTACATAGTATTACGAAAGAAGATATTGAGTCCTACGAATTTATTCTTCCAAATTTTCATAAGATGAATTATAATGAGTGTAATGAAATTGAAAAATTTCTATGGTTGTTTTCATGTAATACAATAAATGAGATGAAAAGTATTGCTGATAACATTGAAGATAAAGAAATAATTTGTGAATTGGAGCGATTAAATATGGATGATATAGCTAGGTTTGAATATGACGTTGAGCAAAGACAAAAGATGATGGTGAATTCTGCAAGAGCTGAAGGATTTGACGAAGGTCTTGAGCAAGGAATTGCTGCTGGTGTTGAACAAGAACGTGTCAATAGTAT
>CAMXBB010000155.1 GCA_947179265.1 uncultured Bacillota bacterium | reverse complement strand
ATATTTATCTATAACGATGCATAGTCATTTCATTATTATAGTCGTACATAATATCTTCGTATGTACCTGTTGTTTGCTCAAAAGTTGGAGCTATCAAAAATGGTCCTACAAATGCAGATAATCCAGCTAGTACGCCTGCTATAGTAAATCCTATATTTCCAACTTGTCCACCATATTTTTCCCACATAGTTTTTTCATCTCTTCCAGATTTTATATCTTCAATTAATGAAGGAGGAATCATGGTAACATCATTTTCAGGGCTAGACATTACAGTCAAGAAGGTATTACTAGTATCAACCATATAAAATTTTGTTATATTTAATGTTCTTAATAAAAAATTGTAGAACATACCATCATCCATGTTAGTTGTATCAACATAGTAATACTTATCATCTACTTCGACCAAATTCCATCCATGATTATCATCTGTTATTTCGAATGAATTAATTCCTGCTTTGTTAAGTAATACATTAGTAAAATAAGCATATGATGCACAAACTCCTTTTCCATCTTCTAAAACACAACTTAATGGATATCTATTACTATCTAGTGTTTGATGAACATCATACTTAACATTGTCTATGATGTATAAACATACTGCTTGAATTTTTTCTTTATCGGACATCCCTGGTTTAATGATATCTCTGATTATGCCATCAACTCTTTCTGAATTTATGACATCTTGTTCAGTTAGGTTTGTTGAAATATTATTATATCTTAAATATTCTAATAAATCTCTAGTAACATAAGCAGAATCATAAAGATCCAAGCTCTCTAAATTAGGAAGTCTATAGATAAAGCTTAAGTCAGATAGCGAAGCATTAGCTTCAAGGGATAATGTCTTTATATTAGGACATCTATTAGGAAGTTCATTAAGATTTGTTATATAGTGACAGTCATTTAAGGATAATACTTCTAAAGTTTCAGGAAGATATCTCACAAAATTATCATCTACCGATGAATAATCTAAAGATACTAACGTGGTCTTAGAAGATGCTAATCCAATGTTCTCAAATGTTTCATCACTGATATTACATTTTACAAAATATAGCGGTTTATCAACTCCATCTAAATTTATTATGTTTCCTTCTTTATCAACCAAATTGTTATTTTCGAAATGATAATCAGTTTCCATTGATGCTTCAAGATTAACTACAAGAATAGAACTATTAAGAAGCTCTTCTATTTTACTATCATTATTCGATTGTATTTCATCATCAACTGCTGCTAGAGAAATAGAATAGTCGATGGTACTTATTAGATCTCTTCCAAACTTATATATGTTAGTTGCAGAAAATAAAAGTGTTCCAACTAGAGCTCCTGTTATAAGTACATCTGGTCCACTTTTTATAATACTTCCTCCTAGAGTTTTAATTTTAAAAAGTAGATCTTTAAATTTATGTTTATTTTTAAAAGAGCTATCATTTTTATTAACAGATATTTTTCTCATAAGACTATGCCTCCGGTAATTTATTTAATAATTCTTCTAATATTTTTAATTCTTCATCATTAAGATTAGTATCTAATTTAGAAGTTCCAACTACGTCATCATATTTGGCGGCAAAATACTCATTGTTGTATTTGTATACAATATAATAGTTATCATTTTCCTCATCTCTAAATCTAAGGATGACTTCTGCTTTTTTTGTATTTCCATTATTTTCTGTTATGTCTATAAATTCCTTCATAACTTCCTCCACATTACTATATATAATTATATAACATATTTACTTTTTTTACTATGTTAGATAAATGATGTTTACTCAAATAATCAATCTTTGGTTGATAATTGATTATTTTGTGGTAGAATAACTCTCAAAAAGGAAGAATAAATTATATGGAAAGCCTATATCACATACATAGAAAAGGAAATAATGATTCTATTTGGAAAGCCAATTCTAGAATAGTAATCGATGATACCTTTCAAAGTATTTTTTATCAAAAATTATTAGAAGAAGACAAAGCTCTTATTGATAGATATGGAGATTATGACATTGATTTTATTATTGCAATAATGGAAGAAATGAAATTTAAAGATCAAGTTGCACCAGATTTTTTACCTAAGTTTGATAAACTGCTTAATTGTTTTTACTTTTTAAGAAGAGAGAAAGCGCTTGAAGAAGGAAGATTAATATTTGCTCCTGATGTTCCTTCTAGAGTTCATTCTGTCTTTTTATCTGATTCATCTGATTTAGCATATTGGGCTAACTTAGTTGGTGATAACTCGTATGATATCTTTGAAGTTAATGCTGATGGAAATCTTTTTGTTAGCTCAGATATCTTTTTTCCTGAACAAAATTTATTGTTTGATCTTCAAGTGGAAAAATCTAGGGAGTATTGGCAACCTAAGATTAAGGAGCTTAATCGTAGAAGAGAATATGTTTTTCAAGGTACAATTGATTTAATAAAGCGAAAATAAAAAGTCACTTATTGTGACTTTCTTCTTTTTATATATTGTAGTACAGATGCATCATGTATATAGAGATTATTCCTTCCTTCAGCTATTTTTATGTCAGGTTTTACATGTTCTCCATGGAAATCAGATCCAGCAGAGTATAATAGATGATATTTTTCTACCATTTCCATATAGAATTCTCTTTCTTTACCATTCATGTTAGGATGATATACTTCAAGACCTTGTAAGCCGTCATCAATCATCTTTTTTAATAATTCTTCAAAATCAGAATTTGAAAGCTCTAGAGAATTAGGGTGTGCTAGTATAGATACTCCATTAGCATCTCTTATAACTTTTAAAACGTCTTTATATGTATAACCTCTATATTTATCTTTTACCATTTCGAATGCTTCAATAAGGTATTGTTTGAATGCATCATCAACATCTTTAGCATATCCATCTCTTATTAGTAATTTAGCTACATCTGGTCTTCCAACATTTCCAGTATGAACAAATATCTCATCGATATCTTCTTGAGCAAATCTTATTCCAATTGATTCTAAATAATCAATAATATTGTGTAGATTTTGATGATTATTTTCTTTCATTATTTTTAAAAATTCTAGAATATTTGGTGATGTATAATCAATATCTAATCCAAGAATATGCATTCTTCCTTTTTTTATCTTAACAGATATTTCTATTCCTGGAATAATATTTATACCAGTATGTTTTGAATAATCAATATTATTAAGGCCTAATATTGTATCATGATCGGTTATAGCAATATCTGATACATTTTGCAATCTCGCAATCTCTATTACTTCATCCGGGGTGTATTCTCCGTCAGAGTACAATGTATGCGTATGAAGATCAATGTATGGATGATCTTTAAGGTATTGCTTGATAACCATTAAAAGTTCCTCAGCAAATATCTTTCCTTTTGGGTCTTCAACTTTTTCTAATTCTGTTAACAATGATGGAATATCAAGATACTTCATTTCAAATGAAGCTTGTTTCTCTTTTTCTGATAATACTTGCGATTTTACCTCTAAAGGATTCTTAGCAATGTAATATATGGTATCTGCTCTTTTAGAGGATACCGATTTTCTATCTCTACTTAGATAATTTTTTTGTGAGTTTATTATTCTTATATAAGGCATTACATCATCTTCATTTATTAAATTGCCTGTTTCTTCAATTAGCTCTCTTTTTAAAGCATCTAAATTATTTTCTTCAGAATCGATTTTACCTCCAGGTAACATATATATTCCATCGTATATGCAAGTTAATAGCTTACCATCCTTTATACTTATAACTCTAACCTTTTTGGTAGATATATCGTAACTATCTAATTCATCATTTATTC
>CAMXBB010000154.1 GCA_947179265.1 uncultured Bacillota bacterium | reverse complement strand
ATTATATACTTTATTATCGAACCATGAATCCTGAACCTAAGACATTAAACGATTTAGCAAATTATTTTGGATTAAGTAAAGAAGCAATTCGTTTAAAAGAAGAATCAATAAAATCCAAAATCAGAAAAATGTTTGCTAGTGATCGTACTTTAAAAAGAAAAATTATCGAGGAAGCAAAGAAAAAATATCCTTTTAAGGGAATGAAAATGGAACCATGTCCATTAGAAAATTACTCAATGTTTTTCTTTTTGAAAGATCGATTCAAAGAGAAAGATCAAATAATTTTAAAAGAAATCTTACTTGGTTATGCTGAATTTGATAGTAAAAGAGCTGCTAAGGAGATTAATGAAAGTATTGAATATATAGAAAATCAAAAAAATGAAATTGAACAATTAATCGAAGATTCGATTAATGATATTCATTACATTTTATTTCATATTAGTCTTGTTAAGAAATATAAAAATAAACTTTATCGCTTAGATTTAGATTCTGATTTAAGTGATTATTTGGACATAAGAAAGATAGTTTCTGAATATTGGAGTGATAAAACATTTGAAGAAGTTTTGGAATTAATATCTTTGTATCATTTTGATTGTAAAGAAGATTTAGTTCCTTTGATTAGACGATTCTTCGGAGTAGCTCCAAAAGAGAGAATAGATTACTGTAAGGAATGGATAGAAAGAGATGTAAATTATAGTCTATATGGTTTTGCTCATCATGATATTCCATCATCAGAACTTTATCCAGCATTCTTAAAAAATATAGCTAAATTTACTGAGAAACAAAAAAAGCACTTGAATATGTTTATCTTTAAAAAAGAAAAAGTTGATCCTAAACTTATAAAACCATTCTCATATGTAAGAGATTCTATCCTTAATAAATTATTATTATTGTATTATGAGATTGAAGATTATCGAAATGATAACTTTGATACTGATAAATATATATCTATTCGCTCTAAATGTATAGAACAATTAGATAAAAGATCGATTGAATTATTAGATATATATTATGGAATTGATGGGGAAAAACACACAATAACTAAAATGTCAGAAATATTAGGTGAAGATAATGATAAGACAGAAGCTGATTTTCGTCGTGCTAAAAGCAATGCAATCGCCATATATCTAGGAACTACTCCATATAGTTATGAACAAGATAGAGAAATCTATATAAAGGTTTTAGAAGATGATAGTTTAAAATTAAAATCTCCTCATTTAGATGTTGCAAGAATGTTCTTTATAGAACAAAAAAGTTATGAAAGAATTGCTGCAGAATATGAGTGTAAACCTAAACTTACTCAAAGAAGAGTTGGTGAATTAATAAATTATGCATGTTCAGTAATGGATTATCATCGATTTGGAATTACCAGTACTAAAAAGAATTATTCTAAGGAGTTCTTATTAAATGTTTTGAAGAGATTTAAATATTCTGATGAAGATAAAGAAGTAATACGTTTATTTATGGAAAACAAAAGTACTATTATCACTTCTCAAGTTTTGAATAAAGATTTAGAAAGAGTTCGTTATCTTGTAAGAAAGTTTAATAGTCTAGCTGATGAAATGGCGATTGAAGAAGTTGAAATAACTGCTGATGATGTGGCATCAGCGGTTATGGAACATGAATCTACAAATGTTTTAGATAAACGTGAAAGAGTTATTCTTTCATTGATATATGGATTAAAGAATAAATATAATCCTCTAGGAAAAAGAAAATATCCAATCGATGTTGCTGAAATTGTTGGAATAAAGACGGGCATTGGTACTAACATTAAAAAAGCTAAGATACATGTAGCAGCACATAAGATTGGACTTTTAAAAACAGCCATCGACTTTATAGATCGTGAAGAACTAGAAGACATTTTAAGAGATCAAAGATTACCTTTAAGCGAAGATGATAAAAATATAATTATAAACGCCTATGGTCTATATGATACTGAATATTTAACAATTGCCGAAATTGCTAAAAAGTTAGGAATTAAAGATCAAATAGCTCGTAATAGATTATATAGAGGAATAGTAACCATTAAGAAATATCTTAGCAAAGAGATTGAAGGTAATATTCTATTTGATATCGATATTAAACCATATCTTAAATATTTTATTTTAGAAGATCGTGAAATTCTAACTATGTTATACAGAGATAAAAAAACACAATTAGAAATCGGAGCGAAATATGGGTTATCTACTCATCAATTTAATACTTTAATGCAAAAGATTCGTATGCATTTGAGTGATTTACGTTCAGGTTTATCTTTAGGAATTGATTTTGATTATTTTTGGAGTAATGTTGATGAGCCAGATGTTCCATTTTATGGCAATAAAGAGTTAGCGATAGAGGTGTGTTTTTTATATTATGAAAAAAGACTTCCTCAAAGTGAGATTATAAAAAATTATCATCCAGAATTAGGAGAAACTGCATTATATGAATTAATAAAGGCTTTCACTGTTGCTATGTTAAACTATCAACATGGTATTAGAAAGGTAAATTGTTTTACTCCAGAAGAAGTAGCTGATTACTACGAAAGACATCAAAATGAAATGGAACTTAAAGATGCTAATGTGTACCGAAACTACTTTAATGGAATTAGAAGACAAAATGTTTTAAAGAGGAGATTTCCACCTAAATGTATAACTTATGATTTAATAAGAGAAAGGTATCCTTATTACTTTCAAATCGCAAATACTGATGCTGATCAAGTAAGGAGAATCTTAGGTTATTGTGGTCAAACAATGTCTAAAAAAACAATCCATGTTCTTGAATCGCTATTTGGAGTAACTCACCCAAATCTACTAAGTAATGAAGAATGGGAAAGAGTCATTAACTTTATGGGAAATCTATTAATAGCTAATGAACTTAATAATGAAGAGATAAATGATAAGAATTGTGAAGAAGAAAGTAAACGTAATGTAAAAAGAAGACTTCATGTTCTCTATTGATTTTCAAATCAATATAAAAAAAGATACTGAAAAATGAATCTCAGTATCTTTTTCTATATTATTATATATAAAAGTGTTATAATCAAATCATAGGAGGATAATATGAAAAAGTTTAAATTAAGTTTAGTTGTAATTGCTTTAATCTTTGGAGCATGTCTTATAACAGGTTGTGCTAAAGAAGAAGAAAAAAATAATGATAAGGAACCTGAAGTTCAAGAAAAAGTAACAGTAGCTAGTACTTTAGCTCTACAATTTAAAGAAGTCATTAAAGATGAAAAAGACATCAAAAAAGTTGCTGAAGCAATTTCTAAAAACGAAGTCTTAAAGATTCAATTAGATGTAGTTTCTTTAAAGAAAAAAGATTATTTAAGTGGTTTTACAACTGAAATAAAAGGTTTTAAAAAGGCAGTTGTTATTAGACCAATGATTGGAACTATTCCTTTTATTGCATATGTTTTTGAAGTAGAAAATGCTGAAGAATTTGCAAAATCTTTAAAAGAAAATGCTGATTTAAGATGGAATGTATGTACTGAAGCTGATAATATGGAAACTGTTGTAGTTGACAATTATGTTTTCTTTGTAATGGCTCCAAAAGAATTTGAAGAAGAGTAGGAATATATGAAAAATAAGAAAACAATAATGACCTTTTCTGCATTATTTATATTAGTATTTCATTTATGGATAAATGTTACTAATTCACAGATGGAAGCCTATTTAAGACAGTTATGTGTTATTGGTGTAGATTTATTTTTCTTTATATCAGCTTATTCAATTTCTAATAGAAAGAATATCGAATACAAAAAGTTTATTGTTGATAGGTTTAATAG
>CAMXBB010000153.1 GCA_947179265.1 uncultured Bacillota bacterium | reverse complement strand
GTGTATTCATAATATGTAATATATCAATTTGAATATCATAAATGCTAGAATTATATTGTAAAAATGATAGGGCATAGAGGTATTTATATGAGGATTAATTTAAAGCAAAGAGAGACTTATTTTAGTAAAAAAGGATATTTAATCGGTATTATATTATTACTTTTATTATTTATTTCAGTTGGATTTTCATATCTTCAAACCACTTTAGGAATAGATGGTGATGTATCGTTTCCATATACACCAAAACCTTTATACACAATACTAACTCAAGATGTTGTAGTTTATAACGATAATACGAATAGCAGATATGTAACTTCATTAAGTGGAATTAACTTTAGTGTTGCGCCATCAGATACTAATGGTAAAGGATTATATTTATTATCAAGTACAGCAGGAGACAATTATCCAATTTATTACTACCGAGGAGAAGTTGAAAATAACAATGTTTTATTTGGAGGATTCTGTTGGAAGATAGTAAGAACAACTGAAACTGGTGGAACAAAATTGATATATAATGGAGTACCAAATTATAATAATAAAGATGGTATGTGTGCAAATACAGGAACTGCAAGTCAACTAAGTGCAACTTCAAAATTTAATCCAAATAGTACATCATTAGCGAGTCTAGGATATATGTATGGAACGAATTATTCGTATACTTCATGGCAAAATGCAAAATTTATCTATGGAAGTGATGTAAGCTATGCAAATGGAGAATATACATTAACAGATGTAACAACAACTGATGAACTTTTTCAATACAACTCACAAAAACACTACACTTGTAAAACAAATGCAACGAAATGTAGTACAGTTTATTACATATATAGCCTTTATAATTCCGACTCAAGGAGTGGAATAGAAGATAAAAATATTTTTGCAATAGAACTAACAGATGGAAAAATGTTAGAAGACATTATAAGTGATTCATTTACAAATGAGCATGACTCGATAGTAAAAGAGACACTAGATAATTGGTTTAAAGAAAATTTAACAAACGAGGTTGATAGTAACAAAAAGGACTATCAAGATTATTTAGAAGATGCCGTATGGTGTAATAATCGAAGAATATATAGCGGTGGTTATCGTAAGAATTCAGGAATAACTACTTCTAGTGGTAGAACTGAACTTTGGCCATATGGAGCATCACAAAAATTTCCTTCAAAGTTATCATCAGTATTAAAAGATAGTATAGCATGTCCAGATCAAAATGATCGATTTACCTTAAAAGCTAGTAGAACAAGTACTCCTAATCCAAATGGAAACCAATCACTAGACTATCCAGTTGGATTACTAACAGCATATGAGGCAATTGTAGCTGGGCAAGGAAATCCAGGATATAGCAAAAAATCTTTTCTGTATACGGGTGAAACTTACTATCTTATGACTCCATATTTTGCGGCAAATTTTGGAATTTATTCTAACGTTATGGTTGTAAGTAAAAATGGACCTCTTAGTAATGACTATCTTCATTATAACCGTGGAATAAGACCTTCGATTTCTTTGAAAAATGATGTAATGATAATTTTTGGGACAGGAACAAGTAAAAATCCGTACATAGTTGGAAAATAAATATTAGATACTTAGTTAAGAAGAACATTTTGTTCTTTTTATTTTGTATGATATACTTTAATTGGATGTGGTAGTATGTTAAAACGTATGCTAATCTCGTTATCATTTTTGTTTTTACTAATACCTAATATAGTATTAGCAGCGAGTATTGAGAAAATAAGTTCTAGTTTAGGAGATAATGAAGTTAAGATTGGTAATTCAACGCATCTTTATTTAGACTTTGATATTGATTATTCTGATGAAACAGAATTTACTGGTCTTTATATGATAATGATACGACTTAATTATAAAGATGACGATATAATAGTTACGGATATATCATCTCAGGGATTTACATCAGTTCTCATGCTAGATGAAGAAACCAAAGATAAGTACATTGTTAGTATTGTCAATACAGGGTCTGCTTGTTTTGGTGGATTATTCCATTGTGGTGATTATCACTTAGATATTAGTATGTTTATAAAAGATAGTAAGAATAAATCTACAGATATAGTTATAAAAGATATATTTTTAGCATCAACAAGTTATGATTCTGTTAAGGAAACCTATGATGAAAATAATGTAAGTTTATCTGAATATAATTATAATAAAAAATTAACTTTAAATATTAAAGATGGTGTTGTAAATGTAATTCCTACAACAATTGCAACATCAAAAACTAATATTGATAAAAAGAATCCAATTAAAGCTATATCAACAACAAAGAAGGCTGTTACTAAGAAGGCAACAACTAAAAACACAACATCAACAGCTAAAGAAGAAATTTCATCTACTAAAGATGAAAATCCTGAGAGTATAAAGAAAAATGATATTGTTGCTAATGTTATAGAAGATTCTAAAGGTATTATTGATAATTTAAAAGAAAAAGACTTGCAAAAGAAGATAATTAAATATGTTTTAATTGCATTAGGAATAATAATTCTTATTGTAATACTAGTGAAATTAAAGAATCATAAACTTAATAAAAAGTTTAAAGATTTTTAAGAATTATAACCACGCTTATTGCGTGCTTTTTTTCTTTAATTAATCATATATATATGGTATAATCATGACATAAAGAAGGGTTATATGTGGCAAAGAGAAAAGTAAAAAGAAGAATTAATTATAAAGCATTTGCTGCTATATTTGTAGTAGTTGTAGTAATTGTTGGAGGAGTCGTTCTTGTTAAGAATTTTGACTCTATAAAGAAGTCTTTAGATGATTCTCCAATAAAGGATGTAATTGATAAAGTTGAACCAGTAAAGATAAATGAATTTGAAATATTAAGTGGGAAAGTTTATTTAGCACCTAAAGGTAAATTTACAATGCGTTATAATATCAGTACTACTAATGATGCTAAAGCTAATATTAATTTTAAATGTGAAGATGAGAAGGTTTGTACAGTTACTAATGAAGGAGTTATTACTGCTAATGCAGTTGGTAGCACAAAAGTCGTTGTAAGTGTATTAGATGAAAAAAAAGAGCTAGATGTATTAGTTACAGATTTAATTGAATTAAAACCAGCAAAGTACGATCCAAAGAAAACTTTACTTCCTTGTGGAAAATATAGTAATGAAGACAATGTACTATTAGATGAAATATTAGCAGCAAGGGTAAATGAAGCAGGAAATCATACAAGAGCAGGAGTTGTTGCTGCTGCAAGATTCTGGTTAGAATTCCCTTATAGAGTAGAATATTTTAGTGAAAATGGTAGATTATATACCGGAGTAAAGGGAATTGCAACATATACGTATGTAGATGGTGAAGGAAGATATTATCATAAGGGATTATATTTAAGTGAATCAAAGTTTGCTGAATTAGATCCAAAGGGAATTAAGTATGGACCAAAGACTTGGGGATGTAAGTTACCTTCATGGCCAAGTAATATGAAACTGATCTCTAATGGATTTGATTGTAGTGGATTTATATCATGGATAATATTAAATGGTGGATATGATCCTGGAGATGTTGGAGCTGGAATAATTCCTAGTTTAAGTAGAAATTCAGAAGTTTTAGATTTAACTGATTTAGGTACAATGTTAAAAAGCAAAGAATCTGTTGCTAATAATAAAATTAAAACAGGTGATTTACTATCAACTTACGAACACACTGGTGAACATATTGCACTAGTAGCTGGACAAGATGAAGAAAATTATTATGTAGCAGAATCTTTATGGAAGGGTTCAGAAAAAGGACATTATGGTGCAGTAATTTCTACATATAAGAAAAGTGATTTGACAAAATTTTTCTTCTGGCATA
>CAMXBB010000152.1 GCA_947179265.1 uncultured Bacillota bacterium | reverse complement strand
AGTGATAAGCACCTTTTCTGCCTCTCGAGAGATTATTATAATTTGTATAAAAAGTAAATCAATAGTTTCGATCGTATTCGACAAAATAAATGGATTATTAAGTGATATCTATAACTTTTGTTTGTTGACATTAACCCGATTTTTTCACTATAATATAATTAGGTGATGCTTATGGAAGTTACTAATCCGTTATATAAGGGACAAGGAATCCATGTTATAGCAAGTATATTTACAGTTGATCATGGTGTAGTTAAGGTTTTACTTATCAAAAGAAGAAATGAGCCATATAAGGATAAGTGGGCATTAGTTGGTGGAGCATTATATAATAATGAAGATTTAGATGCGGGCTTAAAAAGAGAAATTAAAGAGAAAACAGGTATTGAAAATATTCCATTAACTTTAGTAGATGTTCATGGTAAAGTCCATCGAAGTCCAGTTATGCGAATGGTTGCAGTATCATATTTGGGAGTAATCGACATCAATAAGGTAAATCTTTTAAAGGATACGATAAAGACTAGTAATGCTACTTGGACTCCATTAGATGAAGTAAGTGATTTGGCTTATGATCATGCGGAGATAATTGATTCAACTTTTGAGAAATTAAAACATATGATTTTGAGTAGTAATATCTTAGCAAATTTATTTCCAGATGGTTTTACGATGCCTGAGATTCAAAAAACATATGAAGCTATTTTAGGAATAAAGTTTGACAGAAGAAACTTTAGAAGAAAATTACTAAGCTTAGATTTAATCGAAGATACTGGTGAAACTCAAGTATTTGATGGTAGAAAACCAGCTAAGTTATATCGTTTTAAAGATAAGATTGATGATATAAATGTTTTCTAGTAATTTGACAAATTCCAATAATTATAATATTATATTACCCTAATTGAAGGGGTTATAGTATGAAGTCTATGACTTTGTACTTTTTTTGAATAAGGTGAATAAAAATGGGTGAAGAAATAAAGAGATTAAAGGATAACCTGACTATGATGGTTAATCTTTATGGATTAGAATTTACTACTTATGGAGCTTGTTATGATCGACATCTTTATTTAGAATATAAGGATTGTAAAGATGAGGATATTCCTCTAGAATCTAGAGATATAGTGGTGATTTTACGTCAGTTAGAAGCTATGGGATTTCCAATGAATAAAGTAGGAACATATCTATATAAAGAGATGATTGAAAATATCATGAAAAGTCTTGAGAATGATGCTGTTATAGATTCTTCTGAATTAAATAATCGTTATTCACAATTCTATGTTGATATAGCAAGAAATAATTTAGATATAGGTATAAAAACTTTTCATAGGCTTATTGAAGCATCATTAGCAGATATTGATTTTGATCAATTTAAAAATTGTAGTTTGGTTGATGGTGCAACTCTTAAAATGGATTATCCAAGTTGTGCTTATAAAATTGCTAAGAATCTATATGATAAAAAGAGAAAAGATATATCTTGTGAGTCTTTATCATTAGTTAGTCCAAAATAGATGTTTAATACATCTTTTTTTGTTCTAAAAATTTATAGTTAATATATAATTTAGTATGAAAAAGATAATCACATTATTAATCGTAGTATTTTTGTTTAGTAGTAGGGTAAGTGCTAGTTCCATCGTAATGGATATGGATAGTAAAAGAGTTTTATATGAGAATGCAAAAGATGAGAAAAGATTAATAGCATCTACGACTAAAATAATGACTGCTCTAGTAGTTATCAATAACATTGATGTAAATACCAAGATTACTGTTGATGAAGATGTATTAAAAAGTTATGGTTCAGGAATTTATATCGAAGTAGGTGAAGAAATAACTATCAAAGATTTATTATATGGTCTTATGCTTCGAAGTGGAAACGATGCAGCTATAGAACTTGCTAATGCTGTTGGTGGATCAATGGAAGGATTTAGTTTACTTATGAATGAAATGGCATCATCTCTTGGAATGCATGATACAACATTTATCAATGCTTCAGGACTTGAAGATGAATCAGGTAATGGAAATATATCAACTCCATATGATATGGCATTACTTATGAGTTACGCTATGCAAAATGAGACATTTAGAGAGATAACTAGTACTAAACATCATATAGTAAAAACAAATTTTAAAACCTATGATTGGTACAATAAAAATAAATTATTATATGATTATCCTTATACTACTGGAGGGAAAACTGGTTATACTAAAAAAGCATATCGTACTTTGGTTACATCAGCTACTAAGGATGATAAGAACTTAGTAGTGGTTACTTTAAATGAAAGAGATGATTTTGATATTCATAAAAGTCTCTATGATGAATATTTTAAGAAATATAAAAGGGTTAAACTATTAGATTCGGGAAGCTTTATGAGAGAAGATGAAGCATATATTAAAAATGATGTCTTTATGCTTTTAACAGATGATGAGATAAATAAAGTTAAAGTTGAAATGATATACACTGATGATATAACCAACAGACTTGGATATGTTGAAGTAAAGTTGGATGATAAAGTATACTTTAGAGAAGATGTTTTTATCAAAGAACAAGAAGAAGAGGAGTTATCACTTTGGGATAAAGTAAAGAACTTTTTTGTAAATCTTTTCAGTTAATTAAAAAAAGTATTAGTAATTTAACTTGATTTGGTATAATATATATAGATATTTGAAGTGGAGAATAAAAATGGAAAGATTACAAAAGGTTATAGCAGAATCAGGTTATACTTCTAGAAGAAAAGCAGAAGAATTAATTAAATTAGGTAAGGTTTATGTTAATGGTGAAAAGGTAACTGAACTAGGTACAAAAGTATCTGGAGATGATTATATTACTGTTGATGGTGTATCTATAAAAAAAGAAGATAAGGTTTATTATGTTATGAATAAACCAAGAGGTTGTGTATGTACTGTTAAGGATGAAAAAAATCGTAAAACAGTAATGGATTATATCAAAAGTAATAAAAGAATATATCCTGTTGGAAGATTAGATTATGATACTACAGGTTTACTTATTTTAACTAATGATGGTGATCTTGCTAATACTTTAATGCATCCTTCAAAATCTGTTGAAAAAACTTATGTTGCTAAATTAAATAGAGTATTAGAACCATCTGACTTAATGCGTTTAAAACATGGTATAGATATTGATGGAGTAAAGTGTATTCCTACAAGAGTAAAGGTAAAAAGTGTTGATAAAAGTAAAGATAATGCAATAGTTGAAGTAACAATCGTTGAAGGAAGAAATCATATCATCAAGAGACTATTTAAAGAATTAGGGTATTTAGTAGATAAGTTAACAAGAACACAATATGGATTTTTAACATTAGATAAATTACAAAGTGGATAATATAGAGAACTTTCCATAAAAGAAGTTAAGAAACTATCCCAATATCATAAATAATGAAAATAGAGAAATTAGATAACCAAGGTAGAGGAATTGGATATGATAATGGAAAGATTATATTCGTTCCCAATGCTCTTCCAGAAGAGAATATTTCCTATGAAATAATAGATGAAAAAAAGAAATATTGTGTAGGTTCCGTAAAAAAAATTGATAATAATAGCAATATTAGAGTTGTACCAAAATGTAAATACTATAATGAATGTGGTGGATGTAATCTTATGCACATGGGAGTTGAAGCAGAAGAGGAGTTCAAACTAAATAAAGTTAAAAGTATCTTAAAAAAGTTTGCAAATATTAAAACTGATATAAAACTAATAAAGAATAATCAAGAATTATTCTATCGTAATAAAATAACTTTAAAAGTTAAGGATAATAGATATGGATATTATAATAGTAATACCCATAATCTGTCTCTTATACCCCTCTGACGCTGCCGACGAATAGCCTTGGGTAGCTCTCGGTGGTCGCCGTG
>CAMXBB010000151.1 GCA_947179265.1 uncultured Bacillota bacterium | reverse complement strand
CGCCCCCCCCCCCCTTTTTTTCTTCAAGCAGAACACGGCATCCGCGATGCTCACGAGTCCCGTGGGCTCGGAGCTGTGTATACGAGACAGCATATCTTCAAACTACTTTAGGTATAGAAGGTGAAGTATCATTTTCAGAAGATATTGTAGCAAAACCTCTATACGATATTTTAACTAAAAAAAGTGTATCATATTTGGATAATATTCTAAGTCCATATGTAACAAGTTCAATGGGAATTAATTTTGGAGCACCCTCATCAAATACTAACGGAAAAGGGCTTTACTTAAGAGCAGGAACCGAAAATGATGAATATCCAATATATTATTATCGTGGAGGAGTAAATAATAATCATGTATTATTTGGAGAATTTTGTTGGAGGATAGTTAGAACAACAGAAAAAGGAGGAACAAAATTAATCTATGATGGAGTACCAAATAATGGTAAATGCAATAATTCAGGAGAAGATGTTACAATAGGAAAGTCAAGTTTTAATATAGAATATGGTACTTTGGCAGATGTAGGATATATGTATGGAACAATACATAAGTATACAGTATGGAGTGATACAGCATATGTATATGGAAGTGATGTAACATATAATACAACGACAAAAAAATATAACTTAGTTGCTCCATCATCATCGGATTTTATATCAAACATTAAAACGAAACATTATACATGCCGTTTAACTACAAATGAAACATGTAATACTGTATATTATGTATTTGCATTTGATACAAATAATGCGGTTGCACATGAGTTAACAGATGGAAAGACAATAGATGATATAATAGGAGAAGCATTTAAAAATGAAAATGATTCAGAAGTAAAAAAAGTAATAGATAATTGGTATGCACATAATTTAGAAAGCTACACCAATAAACTAGAAGATGCAGTATGGTGTAATGACCGATCAATAGCTAGTGGTGGGTATGTAATTAATGATGACTTAACTACACTTTCTGAGGCAATGAGCTTATTTAATTCGTATGATAGAAATAAGATTTTATTTTCACCAGCAGTGAATGATACAATCACATGTCCGAATCAAAATGATCGATTTACAGTAAATGATACAATAGTAGGAAATGGAGCATTAACATATCCAGTAGGATTATTAACAGTAGATGAAAAAACTATTGCAGGAATAATTGATTATCAGTACTATGGTAATAGTTATTTACGCGATGGTCAATATTGGTTTATGTCACCTTATTATGCTGCTAGATTTGGTAGTATGACTTCTATATTTTCTTCATATAACGCAAATGACCCAAATGTGAAAATAAATGTCCGTCCATCAATAGTATTAAAGCATGATATTATAGCAACAAGTGGAGATGGTACTGCTACCAATCCATACGTAGTTGAATAAAAAGGAAGATTATTGATAAAATAATTTTCTTTTTTTATGGATATCTATCAGTAAATCTTGTAAATATATTTTTCAAATGCTAGAATAATTCGTGAGGTGGAAAAATGAATAAAATAGATTTATGGAAAGAAACACAAAATGCCAGTGAAAAATGGCCAGGATGTATGAAGAGTTGGTATGAAGTTGTAGGAGGAGATTTTAATTTTTTAGACGACTTTTATAATTTTATAGATTGTTTACATGATACTCCAGTTGAAAGAATATCAGATGAATTATATTTTAGTGTTAAACGTATCAAGAGAGAAGCTCCATTAGCATTTAAGGGAAAATTGGCAGTTTATCTTTCTAAGATAGTTGGAAGTAATGATTACGCAGCATATTATATTAGAGATATTCATTATAAGGTTTTATATTTTATAGAGAATGTAAAGATATTATTAGAAGGAAACGACTACACTTATGATTTATCAATACTTGATGTAGTCTTTAAGAAAATAATAGAAGAACCTCTATCTACAGGATATCTAATGTCAAAACGTATAGCATGGATTCTTAATTCAAGAGGTATAAGAGAAGCAGAATTACAATCAACTATAATAAATGGAATAATAAATGCTCCTTTATTTGATATGAAAGATCCTAATAAACGTGATTTATTTTTAAATTATATATTAAAAGCTTTAGATAGAGATTATCTTATATGGCGTGATGAGATAATGATAGAATTGGAATATTTACTTGCATGTCCAACATTGAAACATTGTGATTTGATTCATGCTATAGTTAGGAGTGCTAGTATCATGAATAGCAGTTTTGTATTTGAATTCTGTGATGAAGCTTTAACTCTAGAAGAAGATCAAATAGATGAGTACCTAGCATGTATTCAACGTAAAGTTATAAAAAAACAGATGACTTTTGCTGAAGCTACATTAGAGTATAATCAACAAGCTTTGGAAATATTGAGAAACAGTGATGAAAGAATAACACCAGAAACAATTGTTGCAATTAATGTTTATGAAAATGAAAATCCAAGTTTAAAAAAATCATATAGTGGTGACAAAAAATAAATTTATTGATGTATAGAGTAGATTAATATCTACTTTTTTATTTACATGAATATATTTTGTTTCGTATAATAACAAGTGTTATATAACAGATGTTATATAGTCAGTGAGGTGATGGTATGCCACCATTAAAGAAGTATGAGAGAGAAGATATAATTGAAATAGTTTGTAAGATGGTTGAGCATGATGGTTTAAAAGCTATTAATGCTAGAAGTGTCGCTAAAGAATTGAATGCATCAGTTCAAGTTATCTATCATAACTTTGATACCATTGAAGAACTTATAAGTGAAGTTATAAAAGAGATTTATCAAAAATATAAGAATTATTTACTTGCTCATGATGATAAAGAGAAACCTTATCTTGCTAAAGGTATGGCATATGTTGGTTTTGCTAAAGATTATCCTGAATATTTCAAGATACTTTATATGAGTTCGTATGATATCAGTACTAACGAATTGTTAACAAAGGATAAAGAGACTGATGATATTATTAAAGAAACGATAGCGGCTAATTTTAAGTTATCTAAAAGTGAAGAAGATGAATTTCATAAAACAGCTTGGATATTTGCTCATGGTATTGCATGTTTAATTGCAACATCAACAGTATCATTTGATGAAGATGAGATTAGAAATTTACTTAAAGATACTATTGATAAACTATATATTGGATTTAATAAGAGGAGATAATATGAAAAAGATAATAGAGGTTAAAAATTTAACAAAAGAATACAAAACTTTAAAAGCAGTAGATGATTTATCATTTGATGTATATGAAGGAGAGATAGTAGGTCTTCTTGGACCAAATGGTAGCGGTAAATCAACAACTATCAATTGTATATTGTCATTATTAAATTACAAATGTGGTGATATTAAAATATTTGGTAAAAAGATGAGTCCTGATGCTCAAGATATAAAAGAAAAAATCGGTGTTGTATTTCAAGATGTATGTGTATTTGATGAATTAACTGTATATGAAAATATTGAGTATTTCTGTGGCTTATATATTAGGGATAAAAATACAAGATATGAATACATTGAAGATGCTATAAATTTAGTAGGTTTAGAAAATTTTAAAAAATATTATCCAAAACAATTATCAGGAGGATTACTTAGAAGATTAAATATTGCATGTGGTATTGCTCATAAACCAAAATTAATCTTCTTAGATGAACCAACTGTTGCAGTAGATCCTCAAAGTAGAAATAATATCTTAGATGGTATAAAGAAACTCAGAGATGCAGGTGCAACAATTGTTTATACAACTCACTATATGGAAGAAGTCGAAATATTATGTGATCGTATCATCATATTAGATAAAGGTAATGTCTTAGCTACAGGTACTACTGATGAATTAAAGGAACTAGCACGTATCGAAGAAAAAGTAATTGTTGAAGTAGAAGATATTGACGATAAAAAAGTAAATAAAATCTATGAACTTAAGAATGTTGATGAAGTATCACTAGATGGCAATATTTTACATATCACATTTACTAAGGGTAAAAATAATTT
>CAMXBB010000150.1 GCA_947179265.1 uncultured Bacillota bacterium | reverse complement strand
TAATATTCAATCACATTTCTGTAATTAATTATTACACTTTTATAGTACCAAAAAGAAATTAAAATAATACTAATAGTAACTCTTGTGTATCGTACAAATGTATTATATAATATTTATGAGATACTTAAAAAGTTGAGTGCTTTTACCTCAGTCCAAGATTTATATATTATGAATATTGGAAGGAGGTGGTCCTATGAAGGGATTTATAAATGGAATACTTAGTTACTCTTGTAGTAATCTTAGTATTACTTGTAAAACTTTTCAGCAACGACTAAACAATAAAAAAAGAGCACCAACTCATCTGAGAAGGTGCTCACACCCAAAATTTTATTTGGACTGACAAGAGCACTCAACTCGAGAAAATTAAGTATCTCTTTTTCTTCAGTTCTAATTGAATTATAGCACAGCATATCTATTTTTTCAACATCAAGCTCCTGTATTGGCAAATATTATAAGAGAATCATTATAAAAAGTCAAATGTGCTACAATATTATTATATTTAAAATCACTATAAATAATACCAAATAGATTAAACTAATCTATTTTTTTATTTGGCATTTAGGACAGAAGTAAGTACCTCTACCACCTACACGTATTTTTTCGATTATACTGCCACATACTTTGCACTTTTCTTTAGCTTTGGTATGAACCATTAAGAATTCTTGATAGGAACCATATACTCCTAAAGAAGAAGTATAGCTTCTAATAGTTGTTCCGCCTGATTCGGTTGCCTTAGTTATTATTCTATTACATGCATCAACTATTTTCTCACATTCATCTAATGTAACTGATGAGCCCAAAGTTTCAGGATGAATATTAGCTGCAAATAAAACTTCATCGGTATAGATATTACCTAAGCCATTGATAATAGTTTGATCGAGTAACAAAGCCTTTATTGGTTTCTTTTTCTTATGTATTTCATTATAAACATATTCTTTAGTTAATGATTTGTTATCTGGTTCAATTCCTAATTTAGATAATTCCTCACTCTTATATAGTTCATCAGTTTTTAATACACGCATTCTACCGAATTTACGAGTATCATGATATCTCAAAGTCATACCATCATCTAGGTGAAATACGATATGTTCATGTTTTTCAATTTTGTCATCAGCACTTTTAATAAAATACTTACCTTCCATTCTTAAATGAGATAATATCGTATATTCTCCAAGTACAAAAAAGATATACTTACCATAGTTTGAGACGCTCTTGATATATTGTCCTTCAACTTTACTTTTAAATTCTTCGATATCATCTTCGATAATTCTCTTATATATTACATCAACTCTTTCAATTCTTTTCCCAACTATTCTCTTATTTAAAGTATTTGCTACTGTTCTTACCTCTGCTATTTCTGGCATGACTTACACTTCCTTACTACTTTGTCTCATATAAATCAGTTCCAAAATCAGTACTTACCTTAAGTGGTACTGATAATTTAACTGTTGATTCCATAATTGTCTTAACAATATCAGTAACTTTTGTTTTCTCTTCTTCTACTACGTCAAATACCAATTCATCATGTATTTGAAGTAACATCTTTGATTTTATATTATTAGCATCAAAGGCTTTATCGATTTCTACCATGGCTTTCTTTATGATATCAGCTGATGTTCCTTGAATTGGGGTATTAAGAGCGATTCTTTCTCCACCTTGTCTAATCATATAGTTTCCACTAAATAATTCATCAATATTACGTTTACGATTAAATAGTGTTCTTACATACCCTGAATCATAAGCATCTTTGACAATTAAATCCATATAGTTTTTAACTCCTGGATATAATTCATAATATTTTTCAATAAATTTCTTAGCTTCTTTTGGAGTAACACCAATGTTTTCTCCTAAACCAAATCCACTGATTCCATAAACGATTCCAAATATAACGGCTTTTGCAGTTCTTCTTTCATTCTTAGTAACTTCATCCATTTTTTTATTGAAGATATCAGCTGCTACTTTAGTATGGATATCATCACCATTGATGAAAGCATCACATAATTCCTTAGATTCAGAAATATGTGCTAATATTCTTAACTCAATTTGTGAATAATCAGCTGACAAGAACTCTTGATTCTCAGGTATAAAGGCTTTTCTTACGAGTCTTCCAATTTCATCCCTTGCTGGAATATTTTGTAGATTAGGTTCTGCAGATGAAAGTCTTCCTGTACGTGTCAAAGCTTGTTTATAAATAGTATGAATTTTTCCATCTTCTTTAATATATTTATTTAAACCTTCTAAATAAGTACTTTCTAACTTAGATAGATTACGATATTCTAAAATAAGTTCTATAACTGGATGGACACCAATTAATTTTTCTAATACTTCAGCACCTGTCTTATATCCAGTAGCTCCCTTTTTACCACCAGGTAACCCCATTTTTTCAAATAAGATATCACCTAATTGTTTTGGAGAAGATATATTAAATTCTTCACCACATAATTCATATATTTTTTGTTCAATCTCACTTATCTTTGCTTTCATCTCTTTAGATAAATCATTTAGGATACTACTATCACAGCTAATACCATTAAGTTCCATTCGTGCTAGTACGGTAGTTAAAGGATGTTCAATATCTCTATATAATTCATACATCTCATCACTCTTTAAATCATCGATATATTTATCATGTAAATCAAAAATATATTTAGCTTTTAAGGTTACGATTTGTTTAACATCTAACTTGTTCTTAATAATATCATGATACATTGGTACTTCAATACTATCATTGTTCATAAGTATTGCAATATCATCTTTAGTAGTCTTATTTAATAGATATGCTACTAAGTTCATATCATAGATAGTATTAGTATCAAATCGATGAAGTAATCCAATATTCTTTTTTAAATCAAAAGTATATTTAACAGTATCAAGAGTATAATCAAATACTTCGTTAATCATTGATGGTTCAACATAGAATAAGTTTTCTCCATCATACAAACCCATACCCAATATGTTAGCATCATGGTACAATTCATTATCACATTCAATATAATAAGCTATTTGTTTATCTAATCTTATCTCTTTAACATTTTCTAAAATCTTCGAATTATTTTCTATCTCATGTTTCTTAACTGGCTTTTGATTTTTTATCAATGAATAAAACTCTAATTCACGATACATATCATCTAAAGCATCAGTTGGTCCAGTATATTTCATATCTTCAAAAGTATTAGTTATTGGTACATCACAACAGATAGTGGCTAATTCATAAGAAAAATAAGCGGAAGTCTTATTCTCAACTAACTTATCATGTAATTTACCCTTAACTGAATCGATATTAGCATATAGATTATCTAATGTACCATACTCACATAAAAGCTTTAGAGCAGTCTTTTCACCTATTCCTGGTACACCAGGTATATTATCTGATGAATCTCCCATTAAAGCCTTTAAATCAATTACTCTAATAGGATCAATTCCATATTCTTCCTTGAAGTTTTGTGGATTATACTTTGTAAAGTCTTTTGGTTTTAATAACTTAACATTAACAACATCAGTAATAAGTTGTAAATAATCATGATCACTAGTAACTAATAATGCATCCCATTCTTCATCTTCATTAGCTCTTTTAGAAAGTGTTCCAATAATATCATCTGCTTCATAATCTAAGACATTAATATTAAATATTCCCATCTTATCAAGTAAATCTCTTACAATTACCATTTGGCTCTTTAATTCATCTGGAGTTGCATTTCTTCCAGCTTTATATTCATCATACTTGCGATGTCTGAAACTCTTTCCTACATCAAATGCCACACACATATACTCAGGATTTTCTTCTGCTATGATCTTATTAATCATATTAACAAAACCATATAAGGCATTTGTTGTTTGTCCCTTTGAATTCTTCATTAAATTACCTGTATAGGCAGTTGCAAAATAACTTCTAAACATTAAGTTATTTCCATCTATTAATACTATTCTCTTATGCATACTCTTCACCTTTTTTT
>CAMXBB010000149.1 GCA_947179265.1 uncultured Bacillota bacterium | reverse complement strand
GCTTTATCATAATTAATATCCTTTTTATATCTTTTTATCTCAGCTCGTAATACTTTATAAAAGGGATTTTCCTTATTTTCTTCATATCTACTCATAAACCAAACAATAAGCATCGGAACATATTCAAAATTAAAAGCTTCTTCTGAATAAGCTGGATGAGCTATTATTGCACTTTTAGGAACTCTTTTTTCTTCAGTCGGCGATTCTAATAACTCAAAATAACGCTTTTCAAACATCAACATCGATACAACATCATATACCCAAGTTTTATTATTCTTTTTTACTTCAATCCAACTAGTATCAACCATAGTACTATTTCTAGATGAACGTGTTTGACCATGAACTATAGTGTAATCTTCATCAGTTAAAGCTGCTGATAAGACTTGTAACTTATTACCATGAGTTGAAGGAATATCAGCTTCTCCAAGTAGATAAAGAATTCCTGATATAGAACTATAATAAACTTTTCTAAGTTTTGACATTATAGTTGAATCAAAATTTTGAATAGAAAAGTTCTCTACTCCTTCTTTAAAAATACTCACCAAATGGGGATTGTCGATTATTGATTGATAGAAATAATTATCCATACTATTCGCTCTTTTCAGTATACTAAACTAACATAAAAACGACTTATAATCAAGTCGTTTTTTAATTATTATGAATTGCAATTTGCGATAAAAGAAAATCTATCTTATCCTTTAAAAACTTAGCTCTTAAAGGATCTATATAATTAGTATATGAATACACTTCTTTATCACTAAAATTCTCTTTCGTAATACTAGCAAGTTCACTTTCACATTGAACTAATTCTGTTTTTAATGATGTAATATCTCTCATATACTTACTCCCTCTACAATATCAATTATATTATAGCATTAAGTAAAGTACACCGAAATACATTTACAACTTTGGAATAGTTATTTTACATTTAATTTAAACTTAGTGCTCTATTTTCATCATAAACAGATTGAGCAAGCTCTGGTAAATCCTCTACTGAACAAAACACTTTATATTGAAATGAATCTTCTCCATAAGTTTCAAGAGCTTCTTCTTTCTTCACTTCAAATAAACTTAGATCTTGATTTTTTAAACATAGAGCATAATAGTATGGATAATAAAGAGCTACACAACCTTCAAATCCTTTTGTTTCACTTTTTCCATCTATACCAACTAATACACATTCACTAACTATTTCATAGTCATCATTCATCTCTAAGACTGAAGAGATTGCTGGAAAGCCTTTAGTTTCATCAACCATATAAGGCATGTAGTATATCGGATATTTATATCCAACTTCACCATCTTCCATTTCGACTTTCTCAATATTAACAATAGCAGGAGCTGTTTCATCTACTCCAATAGCTAAAGCAATATCCTCATTATTCTCTTGTTTTTCAATTGCTGATTCAGCTAAAGCTTCAGCAACTTCTTCTATAGATATAACACGATATGTCTCTTCGTTTAATTCATTTTCAATTCTTCTTCCACAAGCACTCATCGTTAAAGCAAGTGATGAAGCTAAACATAAAGATACTATCTTTTTAAAATTAAATTTTACCATAAAAAAACTCCCCTTTTTTCACATGGGAGTTATTATAACAAAATAATTGTTTTTTTGCAAATAAATATCACTATTTTTAAAGACTTTTCTTTAATGATTATGAACTAAAATCTTGTCCAATCTTCAGAATCTTACTTTTTTGAGGAGCATCAGGTAAACAATAAAAGCTTCTTGCAGATAATTTTTTGATTAATTCTTCTTTCTTAGGAGTAGATAATACTTCATTATCTTCAATGCTCTCTATTGCATCTTGCATATCAACATAGTCCCTACCATAATACACTGCACTGGAAAACATTCCATTAATTATTCTTAAAGTAATATTAGGATTATTTATTGTTTCATAGTATTTACGATTTTTAGAACTAGTTAAACGAATAAGTAATTCTAAAAATGATTCATCAAAAGACCACTCTATATTAAATTCTTGTGATTTAACTGAAATAAATTGTTGTGCAATTCTAGCAACATCTTCATCAGTCGGTTCATTTAATGTTAACGTACTAAATCTTCTTCTAAATGCTGGATTCATTCCAATAGTTTTATCAAATTCCTCAATTGTTGTTGCTCCAATTATTTGTAGTATCCCATTGGAAATAGATGGCTTCAATAGATTAGAAATATCAATATTATTTTCTCTTACTTGACCTGCTCCCATTAGCATGTGAATCTCATCCATAAAATAAATTGTGTCTTTCCTATTTCTTGCATAAGAAATAACTTCATTTACATGTTCCTCTAAAGTTCCTACATACTGAGTTCCCGCAACAAGACCTGAGATTGGAATCATAACAATCCTTTTGTTTTTTAAAACGTCAGGAACTCTCCCTATTTTAATATTATAAGCTAAGCCGTTAACTAAAGTAGTTTTTCCAACTCCTGCTTCACCTAAAATAATTAGTGATTCACCGCCTAATAAAGCTTTAGTTACTTTTCTTAAAGCTTGTTCGTTTCCTACTAATGGATTATGAGTAAATTCTTGAGCAGTCAAATCTTCTGCACCATATTTGGATAAGGAAGCAACTGATGAACCGCCGCTTGAAGATTTTGAATTAGATTTTTTATTATTCTTCTTATATTCTTGAATAACTTTTTCCTTAAAAACGCTAACCAATTGACAATACTTTTCATAACTTAAATGGAATATCCTTTGAGTTTGTTCAGGATAATAAATCATTACAATGCAAACGATTTCAGCAAAACCGATACTAAAAGATTCATCATCTAAATGTAAAAATTCCTTATTAAATCGTTCAAATAACTGCTCAATATGATTTTTTATCTTGTTATAGTATTTAAATCTATCATCTTTTTTAATCTGAGGATTTTTACCACCCATCGGAATATCTATAGGGGTAATATTAGCTAAAGAGTACACTGCATCTAAAAAAGAACTTTTACTTTCCGATTTAATCAATAAAGTATATACTACAGCATCTTCTTCTGATATGTTTTTACTTTTTATTAAGTGTGAATAAAAATCAAGTGAATTTTTAAGCCAAGATTTTACTGCATCATCTAAAAGTACTGACATTATTAATCATCTCTTTTCAGTTTATATTTTTATATTATAATATAAACAATTATACAATACAATGATTAAATCGACTTATTGTAGTGTCTTGCTTTTTTTCATAACTTCAGAAACTTCTTCACTATTTACTGTTTCTTTTGAAACTTCTATATCATCTTCTGAAGGGGCTTCTGGAGTATCTAAAATACTATCTCCTATCGATCTTACCAAATCTAATAGATTTGGCATATCTAAAAATATTGGCATATCTTTAATATTCTCTAAATTTAATAAAAGAATTTTAAATAATTCTATTGCCCTTGATTTACTCAATTCAAAATTAACTAACATATCACTTTCAATTGGATACCACATACAAGACTTTGTACTAAGGTTTAAACCATGGATATATTGTGCTATTGAATATTTATTAGAATTTTTGTATATCTCCAATGTTATCTCATTGATTTCCTCACCTTGAATTGATCTTTCAGATATTTTTACTTCTGTGCTACTATCTACTATACAATATGTTACATCGCCAATAGACACTTCAAAAATAAGTTGCTCTAGTAATTTTGTGGTTATAAAACTTCCACCAGTTGTTACAAACATTCGTATAGGTATTTCTATTTTGTTTCCAGGTTGCTCATATGCATCAATAGCATTGACATACTCTTCAAACGTACATTCTTTTAAGATTTGTATTCTAATTAGGTTATCGCTTATTTCACAACTTAATATGTTTGCTTTTGGTGCAACTTGATCATCAACAGGAATAATCTTAGGAGTTTCATTTTGTTGCTCCTTATTAAGGTTATTAAGGATACTTTTTAATTTACTTTTTAAGAATTTAAACATCTAAATCACCCATAAAAAAATATTTAACAAATACTATAACATAAATTTAGATTTAATAAAACCCAAACTACGAAGTTTGAGTTTATTACAATATCAATG
>CAMXBB010000148.1 GCA_947179265.1 uncultured Bacillota bacterium | reverse complement strand
TTTGTAATAAAAGGACTCTTATATTTAAGAGATTTTGAAGTAGATATTTTGAATGATTCTGGTTGTTTCCAAATCAACCACATTTCATTTTTCATATTTTTAACCCCAATCAAATAATATTTAAAAGTATATCTCTTCTCTTTTTCAAGTAAACTATTATATATTCCTTATGTTTCTTTGTCAATAATTCATTAGGAATTCTATTAACAATCATTTCAATAGAATCATTAGTTAATTTTTGAAGATTTATTATTTCTTTTTTTACAATATCAGAATAATTTGCATTTAAATAGTCTATAAGTTCAAAATGTTTGTATTTTGCCTTACTATCTTCTTTAAATATCATAGTTTTGCTTCTATTAATGTAAGCATTAAAATCCTTGTTATTTGAATAATACAATTCCGCTAAATCCTTATTTTTAAATTCTCTCAATAAGCTATCACCATTATCATATAATGGTGATATTTTATACTTACTATCAGTTATTTCGATGCCCCAATTCTCTTCATGACGATCTTGTTCTCCTATCAGGGCATCAAATACCATTATTCTAACAAAACCTTCAAATAATGATTTATCAAGATTATCTAATACTCGTTTTATATTAGAAATTTTATATAGATTAGATCGATTTTTATCATTGATGCCCAAATAAGAAATTGCATCAACATGTTCAGAAGTACTACTATCTACAAACCAATAATTTAAAATACCTAATGTTCCTTCAAAATCTTGAGCAAGTTCAATCCTTGCACACTCATATCCTAAGACTTTTGCAATTTCATAACTTATTTTTTCTGAGCAAGCTTCACTTGCTAAGTATGCCTCATATTTAAAAAAGGCTTTTCTACCATCAGCAGCAATTACACCTTTTTTCATTCTAGTTCCTTTGGTATTAATTGTTGCATCAAAAAATTTAAAATCTATATTTGGAATTTTAATAGAATATTCTTCCATAAAAATCAACCACTTTACTATACTTAATATTATACTATATTTTGCTAAAGTTATAAATTATCTTTTTTATTAAACACTAATAATTTACTTAAGAAGTAATTAGCTACTGTCACGATTACTTGAGATGCAAGTTTACCTATCTTATCATTAAAGTGGAGAACTGATACTACGATAAACATCGTAAACATATCCATAAACAAACTTAATATTCTTGAACCGACAAACTTCGTTGCTTCTCCTATTTGATCTTTACCCTTAGTATGACTTTCAAATACAAATATACGGTTGGTAAAATATGCAAATATAACAGCTAGTACCCATGATATAACATTTGCTATTTGAAGTTCTAGAGTATTATTTGGATCTAAGAAAGTAGATGTACAAATAAAGTACGTTCCTATGGATACTACAGTTGTTAAAAGACCTACTATAATATAGTTCCATACTTCAGGATTCTTATAATATATTCCCCATCCCCAGTTCCAAAATATTACAAAAGGATTTTTATCATGTCCTTTAATAATTAATTTTCTCTCCACATTTTTTGCCATAATATAACCTCTAAAAGATTATAACATATTTATCTACTTTTATATATCAGTTTTCTAATAATATCTAGAGGTATTACTGTAAATGATAATATTAACACAACTATTAGTTCACTAAGTGTTAAACCATAGGTTCTAAATAATGCACCACCTTTATATATAAGGAATAATTGGGCGATAAAGATGAAACTCATTATTATTATGAAGACCTTATTCTTTAAGATATCACTAAATATATTCAATCTTGTAGTTCTAGCATTAAAGGCATTAAAGATACTGATAAATATAAATAATGAGAAGAATGCTGTTAAATAGTAAATCTCATCACTTCTTATAAATAATTTAAATAATGGGAGTTTTAAAAATAATACTAATAGAACTGAAGCATAAAGACCAATGATTATTATGGATGAATACATATATTTATTTAATATAGGTTCATCTTTTTTTATTGGCTTTTCCTCTAGATAACTAGCAAGTGGGACTTCATATGAATATGCTAAACCTGCTAAGGTATCCATAATCATATTTATCCATAACATTTGCATGATGGTTACGGGTGAAGTTACGCCAATGAAAGGACCTACTATTGATAAGAAAAGTGCTATTAGATTCATCGTTAATTGAAATATTATAAATTTTCTAATAGATTTAAATATTGTTCTTCCATAGAGGATAGATGATGCAATTGATGCAATATTATCATCTAATATAACGATATCACTTGCCTCTTTAGCAACTTCACTACCACTTCCCATAGCAAATCCTACATTAGCTCGCTTTAGTGCTGGAGCATCGTTAACACCATCTCCTGTCATACCAACTACCAATCCTTGATTTTCTAAAACTGCTGCTACTCTACTTTTATCCTTAGGTAGAGCTCTTGCTATAACACTTATTCGCTTATAATTCTCGGCAATTTCTTCATCAGTTAGTTTCTCTAAATCATCATGGCTTAAAACGATACTATTTTTTTCAAGCATACCAAGCTCAGTTGCTATCGCTTTACTGGTTAAAATATCATCACCAGTAATCATAATAGTATGTATTCCAGCATTCTTAATAGATGTTAGAACACTTGGTGCTTCACTTCTTATCTCATCTCTTATAAGAATATATCCTAAAAAGATATTATCGTATACTAACGCTAATACTCTTATTCCCTTTTTAGTATATTTATTGGCTAGATGTCCTAAATCATCAATTGATCTAATAATCTTTCTTTTATTATCTTTATCTAGGTAATAGACGCATCTATCAAGTAATGCTTCTTTAGCACCTTTATAATGTTTATGATTATTGCTTAAAGTAACTGATGAATATTTATCTTTAGAATCAAATGATTTAGAATCGATTACAGTTAGATTTTTACTAGCTTTACCAACAAATGCTAATATTGCTTTGTCAGTCATATTTCCACCACTAATTTTATCATTATCATAATATGAATCATTATTATATAAAAGATTTTCTAAGAATAGATTATGAAGTTCCCCTTTAACATCTGATAGATTATTATAATGATAATCCTCAGCATCTACGAGCCCAATTACACTTAATTTACCTTTAGTAAGTGTACCAGTCTTATCTGTAAGTAAAACATTTAATGATCCACTAGTTTCAATACCTACTAGTTTACGTACCAATACATTACTCTTAAGCATTCTTTTCATATTAGATGATAATACTAATGCAACCATCATTGGTAATCCTTCCGGTACACACACGATTATAATAGTTACTGCTAGAGTTAAGGCATAGATTAAATTATCGAAGATATATCTAGGATCTTTAAGAAGAGTCATAATAATATCCATATTAAAATCATTACTGATAAATATGACATTGAATAGATAAGACACTGCTACTAAAATTCCTCCAATATAACCAATTCTTGATATTATCTTAGCTAGATGATGAAGTCTTATCTTCATTGGACTATCAGGTACTTTTTCATTTAATTCCTTAGCTATATCACCATATATCGTATTAATACCAACATTAGTTACTTGCATAACAGCATGATTAGATAATACGACACTTCCTTTAAGCAATGTATCTTCAACATTTTTAATAACTTCTCTAGCTTCACCATTGATACTAGATTCATCTACACCAATAAAACCCTCAACTACTTTTCCATCAGCAGGTATTATCTCACCAGATTCTAAATAAACAATATCTCCAACTACAACCTCTTCATTCTTAATACTTGTAAGATTACCATCCCTCATAACTCTTACATTAATATTCTCATATACTGATTGTAATCTCTTAAAAGACTTATTTGAACCATATTCACTTAAAGTAGATATCAAAGAAGATAGAAGTATTGATATTAACATTCCTAGAGTTTCATACCAATCAAAAGATGAAAATAAAAATACTACTCTAACTGCTAGTGCTATTAACATTATCTTAATTATTGGATCACCCAAAGATTCAATCAAAAGACGAAAAAATTTATTTTCATTTTTAACACTTATACTATTTGATCCATACTTTTTTCTTGATTCTAATACTTCTGCATTGTTTAATCCGTTCATCTTTGCTCCTCTTTCTAATTTCTTAATAAATTTATATG
>CAMXBB010000147.1 GCA_947179265.1 uncultured Bacillota bacterium | reverse complement strand
TCCCTATGTAGTATCTCTAACGTATAAGGATAAAATCATTAGTGCTATAGTTCAATATAATGGGTTACAAAAAGAGAATATGTATCTACTTAACTATAATATGAATAATAATACGTCGACGATAACACCATTTTATAATCTTATGAAACTTGCAAATCCTTATACCAATGTTATTCGTGAATTTGATAATAGCTTTATATTAGGCTATGAAAATAAAGTCTATAAGTTTAATGAAAAGGGAGATGTTATCAAAAATTATGATTATTCTAATTTAAGATTAAAAGAAGATGATCTAATTAATGATAATGGAGAAATAATCGAAAACTATGTTAGTGTTGATGGAATAAAGATTTATAATGATTCTATATTGGTTAGAAATATTACCAATAGTGATTATATATATGATGTTTTTGATAAAGATTTTAACATAAAGATTAGATATATGTTGAATATTGATGAGTATGAAACAAAAGAAAATGTTTTATTAGATGTATTTTACATAGATGAAAAATTATATGAAATACATTCTTATGGATTTGAAACACCATCTATTATGATAAGTATTATTGGTTAGGAGGTTTTGGATGTGTTAAAGAGATTAAAATATATTTTATTCGTTTTAGTACTTTCATTAATTATACCTAACTTTGCTTATGCATTAAGTGATTCTGTAGGTGGTGGAGAACAAGGAAGAGGAATAAGTAGTAGTGTATGTAAATCGACTTGGATGTGTCAGGCGTTAGATGCTGCAGGAGTTCGTTTTACTTTTGTGGATCAAACAGGAACTCCAGTAAGTGGAAGTTATGATTTTACTACTAAAACTAATGGTGGATATAAAGGAATGGTTTATAATTCTGGAACTTCTGATAAATCTAAGCTTACAGGTAAGTTTACTCAAGGAACAACTAATATTGCAGATTTACCTAAGCTTAGTACTTTAGCAGCAAAAATGAATTGGTACATGACTACTTATGATGAATATCGAAGTGGAAAAGTTACAAGTATTAATTTTTCAGGAGATACTGGTGGTAACAGATATAATATGTTTAAGACAGAAACTACTTGGTTTAATAGTATGACTTTAAGAGGATTATCGAAGGAAAATTATACTGCCAATGTAAATGCTTTTATGGTTGCTCTACAAGATGTATATAGTGATTTTAATGCTTCCGAAATGAAGATGCAAATGTTAGAGGGATGTAATACTGGTCAAGAGATTTATATTCAAATGGAACCGCTATTTACAGTATTTTATGGTGGTGATAATCGTATTTTTGTATTTGGGTCTATAAGAGATATCGTTACTTATTATGAAGGTAGAGGATTAGGTGCACAAGCAAGAAGTTACATGAATGGTACTACTAATAAATTCTTGTGGGCTATTGAATATGATAGAAAAATTGATGCTTCGAGTTTTACTGGATATGAACCAGCTACTTCAGGTAGTGGATTTAAATTGGAAACAATTGATTCTTTAAATGCTAGAGTTGGATATGCGGTTGCTTTGGATTGGGCTAATAGTCCAGATGGTTATTGTGATCAATGTGTCTATAAAGATGGAAAGATGTATTATGAAGACCGATTGATTTCTAGTTTCAATGCACCTTTTAAATCAGTTGCAGAATATGCTTTGAGTAAAAAATCAGAAGGTGGAATGAATTGTTGTAATGCTTTGGAGTTAGAGATAAATGAAGGAAGAGCTTTGCCTAAAGAATGGCAAGATGGATATGATAGATATTGTAAAACTCCAGATCAATGTAGTGTAGTTACTTACGATGAAGAGACGATATATTATTGTAAGGATGGCCGTGTTTGTCCTGATTATATGTATGAAGAAGAATGTAATGCTGAAAAGTGTTGTACATTAGATCCGATTGAAGCAAATCATATTGAGGGAGATGTTAATAATTGTTGCTCAGATGATACAAAATCAGAAGCTCATGAATATGACTTGGATGATCTTTTCTGTGATTATGATGGACTCGGTGTTAAAAACTTTAAAGAGAAGTGTAATGGTGATTATTATCAAGAAGAAAACGCTAATTTAGATGATGAATATTGTAAGATGTATTGTACTGAAAGAGTAAGTGTTGAAATACCTGGTGCTTTAACAGCTGTTTCAGGAAAATATTTTAAATTATCGGAAACTTCTAAGAAAACAAAATCAGCATATATTGAAGGCTTCAAGAGATGTAGAGTTGTTGTTCAATATCAAAAATGGGAAGATGAATATGTTGATACTGTTCAAGAACAAATAGATAGTTATAATAAGTTTCAAGAAAATAAAGCAACTGAATTAATGTATGAAGATGCTTTAAAGACTAAAGAAAAAAAATCTGAGACTTCTAATATAACTTGTGGATGTTCTTGTACTTATGATACAAAATGTGCTGATGGTAGTAATGGATGCAAGAATAGAGCTTATGCTAGTGCATCAGGAACTTGTGATATAACATATAGTAAATATTCTTTTAATAAGATGTATGATATTAATACTGTTGCATTAGATAAGGATAAACGTGATAGTGAAAAGAATATCTATAATGCTGTTGAGATAGTTCCTAGAGCATCTTATAAAACAAAACATGATTCATGGAGTGCTTGGGATATAGAAGAATCCAGAACAGCTTGTGATAAAAAAGTAGATTCTATGGAAAAAGAGGTCAGTGCTGAAGGCAAATGTGAATGTGTTTTATCTTGTACTAGAACAAAAGTTGAAGGTGAAAAACACATTGAAAATGTTAAAGAAATCAAAGACAAATATCTTTTATTAGCAAATGAAGAGAATACTATATTTAATATTAAAGCTGATTTAGCTAAAAAGATGGAAGAGACGATTGATAGATGTAGTAAATATTTTACTTTATATGAAGGAGCAAAAGCTAAAGATAATTATAATTTTGATGCTACCCAAGATTTTTCTTATTCACAAGTATATATGAATGAATTAGGAAAATTAGCAATGGATGAAATACATATTGAGTTTAAAGAAAGCCCAGGATGTGTGGTTGATGATAAAATTATTATTGGGGCTGATGATGAAGATAAATTACGTGATAAGCAGTACTCAGAAAAGATCTATGGAGTAGGTACTGAAAAGATGAGTGATTTTAAGAGTGGTAGTTTAGAACATCAAAATAGTAAAAATGGTTATAAGAGCTATATCGATAATCCTTATGAAGCTGAAAAAGTATTTACTTATGATGCCAAATATCATGCTACATGTAGTTGGGATGAAGGAGATAATGTACTTTATACATTAGTACCAAGTGGTTCTTCTACGGAGTCGACAAGTGAGATTAATTATACTAAGCATGATCAAGAATATCGAGTATATCTTTCTACTCTTGATGGTACATATGAAACTAATTGGGATATTCAAGGATTAGGTTCTAAAATAGGTAATACTCATCAAGGTAAATTTGATGAATACTTCTTGAATGCTGGAAAGACTTGTTCTGGAGAAAGTCCTAAAGATTCTACAGTGCTATCATGTAAGATTCATTCAGAATATGAAATTGTTTTAAGTGGTTATTGTAATGGTAGTAATGGTACAGATACAACCATGGATCCAAGTGATTGTGATCCGTATGATGAAGGTTATCAATTATTTAACTTTAAAGTAGTTGATCCTGCTAAATTATTCCCATCAGGATATGTACAAGATGGGAAGCGAATAGCTTATAACTGGACTGATACTGAGTTAGGAAAAAAAGCAATGCAAGAAATTGAGGCAGTTGGAGCAAAAGATTTAACGTTTGCTCCAGAAAATTTAACATACTCATTTGTATTAAATCCAACAGATATGAGTCATATAAAGAAGTATAATTCATCTCAATTTGCTGCTGGAGGATATAGTGATTTTACCTTAGTGTGTTCAAGTGAGAGTTGTAATGCAGGAGCATGTAAAAGATGTATGTCGCCATTCTTAGAGAACTTAGCGAATGGTATAGTTACATATGATAATATCAATCACAATGTAACTGGTTGGGGAAACAAAAAGAAAGATTTGACAGCGGTAAGAAATGCTCTTAGCTGGAATTAATGGAGGAATATAATGAAGGAAAGTATGTGGGGCTACTGGATAGTAGTATTAGGA
>CAMXBB010000146.1 GCA_947179265.1 uncultured Bacillota bacterium | reverse complement strand
AAGGTAATATGTATAAGGTTATAGTTGAAGCATCTAAAGGAAAAGTTAAAAATAGTTCTACTATCTATATAAGTACTATTAAAGATGGACGTAGTAGAATGGTTGAACTTGCTAAAAAACAAACTGGAAATAGTGGAAAGAAATATTGGACATGGTGGGGATTTAAAGGATTCGTTGAATGGTGTGCCATTTTTGTTTCTTGGGTTTCTGATCAAAATCAATATATTGAAGCAGGTGTAATTCCAAAGATAAAAGGATGTGGTTCTGGAGTTAAATGGTTTAAAGCAAGAAACCAATTTAAATTACGTACTAGTGGGTATGTCCCACAACAAGGGGATATAATCTTTTTTGATTATCATCCAGAGAATCCTATTATAGATCATGTAGGTATTGTAGAATATTCTGATGGGAAATATGTTTATACCATTGAAGGCAATACTGGAGAGCGACCAGATACTAAAGCTTTAAGAAAAAAATATGATATTAATGATTTAAATATCTATGGCTATGGAGTTCCAAATTATTAAGAAAAATTATTGCATTATTGATAATATGTAGTATAATTAAGTTAGTTTTAGAAAAAACTGCGATCAAGAGGAGTAAAATAGGAATATTATTAGGGATGAAAGATCATCGACTGAAAGTCTTTCTTAATTGAACTATTTGAAGGTAGCTTGGGAGTTGATATTTTGAAATTGAGTAGAAATATCCGTTAACTCGCGTTAAGAGATTTGAGAAGTAATTAAGGTGGTACCACGGAATTTCGTCCTTAGAAGTTCGGTGGTACTTTTTATTAGAAAGAAGGGATTTTATGTTAGATACTAAATATGATTCAGCTCGTGTTGAAGCAGGTAAGTATGAATTTTGGAAAGAAAAAGGATATTTCAAATGTGGTGATAAAACTAAAAAGCCATTTTGTATAGTTATTCCACCTCCAAATGTAACTGGTAAATTACACATTGGGCATGCCTTAGACGTATCAATTCAAGACATTATAGTTCGTTATAAAAGAATGCAAGGATTTGATACACTTTGGTTACCAGGTATGGATCATGCTGCTATTGCAACCGAAGCAAAAGTAGTTAAAAAGTTAAAAGATCAAGGTATTGATAAATATGAATATGGTCGAGAAAACTTTTTAAATGCTTGTTGGGATTGGACAAAAGAATATGGTGGAAATATTCGTGATCAATGGGCAAAGATGGGAATCAGCGTTGATTATACTAAAGAAAGATTTACTTTAGATGAGGGATTAAATAAAGCAGTAACTAAAGTATTTGTTGATTATTATAATAAAGGACTTATATATCGTGGAGAGCGTATTATAAATTGGGATCCTGCTGCTATGACTGCTTTATCAAATGAAGAGGTTATATATAAAGATGTTGAAGGCGCTTTCTATCATCTAAAATATTATATCGAGGGAACTGATGAATTTTTAGATGTTGCAACAACAAGACCAGAAACTCTATTTGGTGATACAGCAGTTGCAGTTAATGAGAATGATGAAAGATATAAAAAGTATGTTGGTAAAAATGTTATATTACCAATTGTTAATAAAGCCATTCCTATCATAACTGATGAGCATGCTGATCCTGAATTTGGTACAGGTGTTGTTAAGATAACTCCTGCACATGACCCTAATGACTTTGAAGTTGGAAATCGTCATAACTTAGAGAGAATCGTAGTTATGAATCCAGATGCTACGATGAATGCTAATGCCGGAAAATATGAAGGCTTGACTCGTGAAAAATGTAGAGAACAACTTTTAAAAGATTTAGAGAGTGAAGAATTATTAATTAGTGTTGAACCAATGACGCACTCAGTTGGTCATTCTGAACGTACAGGAGTTATGGTTGAACCATACTTGTCAAAACAATGGTTTGTTAAAATGGGGACTCTCGCAAAACGTGTTTTAGATACACAAAAGAAAAAAGATGAAAAAGTAAATTTTGTACCAGATAAGTTTGAAAAAACATTAACTCACTGGATGGAAAATTGCTTTGATTGGTGTATATCTCGTCAATTATGGTGGGGACATAGAATTCCTGCTTGGTATAAAGATGATGAGGTATATGTTGGTGAAGAAGCACCTAAAGGTGAAGGATGGATTCAAGATAATGACGTTTTAGATACTTGGTTCTCTAGTGCCTTATGGCCTTTCTCGACACTTGGATGGCCAGATAAGACAGAAGATATGGAAAGATATTTTCCTAATGACTGTTTAGTAACTGGTTATGATATCATTTTCTTCTGGGCAGCAAGAATGATTTTCCAATCAGAAGAAATCAATGGAACTCGTCCATTTAAAGATTTAGTTATTCATGGTCTAATTCGTGATAAAGAAGGAAGAAAGATGAGTAAATCTTTAGGTAATGGTGTTGACCCAATGGATATGATTGATAAGTATGGTGTTGATGCTCTAAGATATTACTTAGTTACAGATGTTGCTATGGGTACTGATATTCGTTTCGATGAAGATAAGATGTCTAGTACATGGAATTATATCAACAAGATTTGGAATGCATCACGTTTTGTTCTTATGAATATTGAGGATTTGAGTGTTGCAAGATTAGAGAATTTAAGCGATGAAGATAAATGGATTTTAACTAAGTATGAAAGAATTATTGATTCAACAACTAAACATATGGAAAAATATGAATTCAATCTAATAGGTATGGAAACATATAATTTCATCTATGATGATTTCTGTAGTAATTATATTGAATTTGCTAAATTTAATTTAGATAAACCATCAACTAAATCTACTTTATTCTGGGTATTATCAGGAATCTTAGAGATGTTACATCCATTCATGCCATTTGTAACTGAAGAGATTTATAGTATGTTACCAATTCAAACTGCTGAATCTTTGATGATTGCAGCATATCCAAAATATGACACTCAGTTAGTATTTGAACATGAGGAAAAACTAGTAGATGAAAAGATTGAATTCATCAAAGCATTCAGAACAATCAAAAATGATAATAATATTGGTAAAGATGCTAAGGTTAAAATAAATACTGATGATGAAATCATCATAAAAATGTTAAAACTTCAAGATGTAAGAGTAGATGAAGAATTAGATATTAACTCATATAATGTAGTAGCAAATAAATATGAAGCAACTATCTATTTTGAAAAAGTAGTGTCTGAAGAAGAAATTAAATTAAAAGAAAAACAAATAGCAGATTTGGAAAGCTCTATTACAAGAAGAAAGAATCTTCTATCTAACGAAAATTATGTAAGTAAAGCTCCAGCAGCTTTAGTAGAAAAAGAACGTGAAACTCTAAAAAAAGAGGAAGAATTATTAGCTACATTAAAGGGATAATAACAATTATTCCTTTTTATTTTAGGTATTGACATTACTAATTCTTAGTAGTATATTTGTATCACAATTTCAATTTTGGAGGACTCATATGAAAGCAAATATTTTAGAATATGATATTTATTCACTTAATTCTAACACTTGCTTTCATTGCGGCCTAAAAACGATAGATTAATCCTGTCGTTTTTATTATTTTAGGGAGGTATTTATATGGGAATTGAATATTTACTTGATTGTATAAAGGATTATAAAATCCAGTATAAGGCTTTAATTATTCGTGCATATGAGTTTGCTTTAGAGACTCATAAGAATCAGGTAAGGAAGAGTGGAGAGCCATATATAATCCATCCATTAAGTGTTGCATGTATCTTAGCTAAAATGCGTGCTGATGCTGAAACCATCTGTGCAGGATTACTCCATGATACTATCGAGGATGGTGAAGGTGTAACTAGAGAAACAATAGAAATTCTTTTTGGACCTACGATAGCTAATTTAGTTGATGGAGTTACTAAAATGAAAAAGGTTCATTTTAATAATGATAAAAAATTATGTGAAGAAGCTAATACTAGAAAAATAATTGAAACTATCACTTATGATATTCGTATATTTATTATAAAACTTGCAGATAGATTACATAACATGCAAACAGAAGATTTTCAACCTCGCCATAAACAAATTGAACATTCAAAAGAAACGATTGAATTATATGTACCTTTTGCAAATTTAATTGGTGCTTATAATATAATGGTTGAATTAGAAGATTATTGTTTTAAATATTTAAAACCTGAAGAATATCAAAATATGCAAGACTTAAG
>CAMXBB010000145.1 GCA_947179265.1 uncultured Bacillota bacterium | reverse complement strand
TAATATGGCGGATATTTTAACATCTTTCTAATCGACATCTCATAATTATAATTTCCCATATAATCATTATTAGCAACGAATTTCAATGTTTTATTATCAGGATTAAAGGTTTGAATAATTACCATTCCTGGATAATTCGATCTCCCCGCTCTTCCACTTACTTGACTCAATAGATTAAAGGTGTTTTCACCACTCCTAAAATCAGGAATATTTAATGATTCATCAGCATTAATAATTCCCACTAAAGTAACTTTAGGAAAATCTAAGCCTTTAGATATCATTTGTGTTCCAACTATGATATCAATTTTCTCCTCTTCAATAAGTTTGATAATACGTTCATGTTCACCTTTTCTACTAGTCGTATCAGCATCCATTCTTTGAATATTATAAGATGGATATAGCTCATGTAATAGTTCTTCAACCTTTTCTGTACCTAAACCATAACTTCTTACAGCATCTTCACCGCACTCTGGACAAACACTAGAATTAATAACTGTATAACCACAATAATGGCATCTTAAATTATTACTAGTCTTGTGATATGTCAATGTTATATCACAATGCGGGCATTTGTAAGTATATCCACAACTTTGACAAGTTACAATAGTTGAAAACCCCCTTCTATTTAAGAGAAGCATAACTTGTTCTTTTCTTTCTAGAGTTTCCATAATCTTTTCTTTCAAAGTATCAGAAAGAACCATATTTCTTTTTTTAAATTCGGGTGCCATATCAATTATTTCGATGAAAGGTAATTTGGATGAACCTACTCTTTTATCCAATGACACATATTTATAAACTCCTTTTAAAGCTCTTGCCATACTTTCAAGTGAAGGAGTTGCTGAACCTAATACAAGTGGACAATTATGATAATCACATCTCCACTTAGCAATATCTAAAGCATGATATCTAGGATTATTCTCTTGCTTATAAGTACTAGAATGCTCTTCATCAATTATTATTAACCCTAGATCACTAACTGGTGTAAATATTGCTGAACGAGTACCTACAACGATATGAATTTCTTTATTCATAATCTTTTGATATTCATCATATTTCTCTCCATCACTTAAGTTAGAATGAAATATTGCAACATCATTACCAAATCGATTATAAAATCTTCTTACAATTTGCGTAGTTAAAGAAATCTCTGGTACTAACATAATTACTGATTTATTCTCTTTTATTACCTCTTCACAAAGATGCATATATATTTCCGTCTTACCACTTCCAGTTATTCCATGAAGCAATATTGTTGAAGGTTTATGAAATTCACTACTTATTTCTAAGAAAGCTTTATTTTGATCATCAGTTAAAGTATTATTAGTACCAATGATTTCATCATTATTAATACGATAGACACTTTCACTTTCTTCTTTAACTAATCCTAATTCCATTAGTTTCTTCAAACTAGATGTTCCATCAATCTCTTTCTTTAAACATCTACCATTCTTTAAATGATTTAATATCTCTAATTGACGTTTACCAATTCTATTATTATTAATATATTCATCAATCTCTTCAATACTTTTAGCTAATGATACATACTTAATAAGTAAACTATATGATTCTTTGGAATTACTAACTTTAAGTGATGTCGGAAGCATCGTTTGATAAGCACTTATCAAAGTACATAATGTTTTATCTTTAATAAAAGTTCCTAATTTTAATAATTCATCATTTAATTTAAAATCCTTATTAATAATCGATAATATTTCCTTAATCTCATAATTCGTCTCTTCAATACTATCATGAATATTTAAAACAAAACCATTGATTTTACTCTTTGCAAATGGTACATATACCTTCATACCAACATCAATAATACCTATTAAATCATCAGGAATCTTATAAGTAAAAGTTCTATCCAATTCTTTAACTCCGTATTGAATCAAGACATCAGCATACATATCATTCACCTCTAGAATATTATAATAAAAAAAAAGCTATTTATAAATAGCTTTCATTTTAATAAGTTCCATTATCAGGATATATTGGATCATCTAATCCATGCTCAGGAATAGTAGGATTGGTAGTGCTATTAGATTCTATTGTATCTTTAATAACTAATCCTAGATTTCCGAAGCCATAGATTTTTTCTAATATTCTATTCATGTCAGCTTCAGGTAAATTTTCAAGTTTAATACTTTCTTTAGTATTAGCTCTTTCAACCTTTGGATTAACATCAGCAACAGTATTTCCTTCAATCTTTACTCTAATAACCTCTTCATCAATAGCTAAAGCAATTTCTAATCCATAAGAATCTTCAATTTCCGAACTTGTTTTATGATTCTTATGAGTTAGTGTTATATTAAGTATTTCATTCTTATCTTCATTGCATACAATTTTATATCCATCAGTTACTGGATATATTTCTACCTTTTGTTGTTTTCCATCTTCATTAGAACTAGCACGAATTCCATAGAATTCATTTCCGAACATTGCAGTATATATTTCTAAAGTACCATTTGTATTACTTGAATCATCAGTTTTGTATTCTTCTATTGATTTTTTTATATTTTCTTTTAAAGTTTCTTCTGTTACATCATCTTCAAATTTTGCAAGTTCTTTTAACAATGCTTCATTATTTGCAACACTATTCATAAATGCTTTTGCAACAGCTTCTTCTGTAGCTTTATTCATTGTTATAGTTATAACATTAGCTTTTGTCTTGGTATCTCCAATAGAGATATCTTTTACTGTTTGTTTTTTATTAGCAACATTCAAACTATCTTTTAAAGCTTTCTTAAATCCATTTAAGATAACTAAATAATCAACATCATTCTTACCGATATTTTCAAAGAATTCATCTACACCTTCTACTTCAGTATAAATATATTTTTCATAGAAGTTTTGTAATAAGACATATAGATTAGAATCTGCTAAATAGAATTCAATACTTAAAGGATCTTTATCGATTAATTCGGTTCCAGCCATATTTAATTTTTCTAAATTAACAGTATAATCAAATATTTTCTTATCAATATCATAAGCATATATTCCAGACATCTTGGCACTATATGTTTGTCCTAAAAGGCTTACCTCACCACCAAGACTATACCTAGCACTAGCAACATTTAATGTTTGATTTAAATTACTATCAAATTTAACAACTTGGTCTATAATAGCATTAATTCTAGTTGCGGCTGTTTGAGTTTGCGTATAATAAGCATAAGCAAATCCTCCTCCAGCAACTAATAATATAACTAATACTACTGCTATAAGTGTTTTAACAATTTTTCTACTTTTAGCTTTTTTCTTATCTTCAGCAACTATTGCTGATGAAGATTCCTTTACTCCACTAGGTGTTTCAGCTGGAGTTACTTCAGCTGGAGCTGGAGCCACCGTTACTGGTGCCATTGGGGTAACCTCAGGAGTTGTCCCTCCTGTTATTACTCCAGATGTAGCTGCTACAACTGGAGGCGTTTGAGTCATTTCCGGTTTAATAATCTCAGGTTGTACTTCAGCACCACTTCCTGGTACTGGAGGAATGGGAGCATTCATTTCAGGGACTACTTCACTTCCTACAGGAACTGCTGGTGCAACAGGTTGTGCTAACATTCCTTGGTCTTGTGGCAAAGCTGGACTTTCAGGAGTAGCAGGAACTGCTAATCCAGATAAATCTTGTTGAGTAACAAGAGGTGTCGCATTAAAATCTTGTTGCTCTTGTGCTTCATAAACAGGTACTGCACCTTGACTTAAAGGTTCAACATTTTTACCACAAAATGGACAAACTGTTGATGAATTTGGAATCTCATTTCCACATGATATACATTTCATAATTACCCTCTTAACTTCTTTCTAGTTTTCTATACTATTATAATATACATTATTATTGCTATATTTTCAATAGTTCATTTTTAATTTATTAATCAATAATTTCAATTTCATCATCTTTTTTATCTTCTTCTTTTGGCTTCTCAGTAACATCTTCTTTATTACAAGTAATCATCATATTTTTATAAACACAAGTACATGTTTTAGAATTATTTGGACAATTACAATTTAATTCTGGCGTACACCTATTAGCAAATGATTCTCCCAATGGTCTAACCCATGATATTTCTGAGGTAAATACTTTAATGTTTTCTTCGATTTTACGATAATCTTCATCAGTTAAATCTCTTACATTTACAGCATCCTTGAAATT